>NZ_JBHVYK010000062.1:0-47786 GCF_042880855.1 Streptomyces sp. NPDC058291 | reverse complement strand
GCGTGCTCGCCGGCCGCCGCCCCCCCACCCCCGCGGCCTGATCCGCGCCGGGGTGGGGCGGCGGCCGCCGCCCCCCCCGGGCTCCCGACGATGCGCACAGGGCGCACAGGCTGCACGGGGCGCACGGGGTGCACAGCCCTTCTGCACACCCCTCGCGGCACGCTCGCCTCCGACCCCCGGTGCGCGCCGGATTTCCTACATCTGGGACATTTCTCTATGCGCAAGAAGACGCTCGCCGTGGCCGCGCTGCTCGCCGCCGCCACCTTCACCCTCTCCGCCTGCGGCAGCGACGGCGACAGCGGCAGTGCCGTCGCCGTCGTCTCCCAGGAGGCCGAGCAGCAGGCCGCGACCGTGCTCGACCAGCCCTTCACCAAGCCCCCCCTGGTCCTCACCGACACCCAGGGCAAGCCGTACGACCTCCGCAAGGAGACGGCCGGCCGGCCGACGCTGATCTACTTCGGCTACACCAACTGCCCGGACGTCTGCCCGCTGACGATGAACAACATCGCCGTCGCCAAGAAGCAGCTGCCCCAGGCCGACCAGGACGCGTTGCGCGTCGTGTTCGTCACCACCGACCCCGACCGTGACACCCCGGCGGCGCTCGGCAAGTGGCTCAGGGGCATCGACCCCCAGGTCATCGGCCTGACCGGAAAGTTCGCCACCGTCAAGGACGCCGCCTACCACCTCGGCATCACCGTCGAGGCGCCGCACAAGGACAAGAACGGCAAGATCGTCTCCACCCACGGCACCCAGGTCGTCGCCTTCTCCCCGAAGACGAACGCCGGCTACGTGCTGTACGGCGAGGAGGCCACGGTCGACGACTACACCAAGGACCTCCCCAAGATCGTCAGGGGCGAGAACCCGTGAGGCCGACCCGGTACACGAGCTCTCGCCGGGGCACCGGGCCCGGGCGGCGCACCCGTCCCGCCCGCCGCGCGCGCCTGATCGCCGTGCCCGCCTCGGCGGTCGCCGGCGCGCTGCTGCTGGCGGGCTGCGGTTCGGACGCGGACGGCAGGCCGGAATTGTCCGTCCGGGCCGCCTACATCCCGCAGCCCGTCTCCGACACCATGGCCGCCGGTTTCCTCACCATCGTCAACCAGGGCGGCGCGAAGGACGAGCTGACCTCCGTCACCAGCCCCACCGCCGGCAGCGTGACCCTCCACGAGACCGTCGGGTCGTCGATGGAGCAGGTCAGCTCCCTCGATGTGCCCGCACACGGTCAACTCGTGTTCAAGAGCGGCGGCAACCACCTCATGTTCGAGATGCTGAAGAGCAGACCGGTGCAGGGCGAGACCGTGACCGTCCAACTGCACTTCGCCGCCTCCGACCCCCTCAAGGTCGAGATCCCGGTGAAGCCCGCCACGTACACCCCCAAGACCGGCCACTGAGGGAGGGACCACCTTGACGCAGACCATCGCCCCCCGCGTCCGGATGCTCGCGCTGCTGTTCCTGGCGGTCGCCGCAGTACTCCTGGCCGGCGCCGGACCCGCGTCCGCGCACGCCGCGCTGACCGGCAGCGACCCCGCGCAGGGGGTGGTGGTCGACAAGGCGCCCACACAGGTGTCGCTGACCTTCTCCGAGACCGTCTCCATGAACGACGACTCGCTGCGCGTCCTGGACCCCAAGGGCGCCCGGGTCGACACCGGCAAGCCGTCCGACGTCGGCGGCGCCACCTACGCGGTGCAGCTGCACTCGGGACTGCCCGACGGCACGTACACCGTGACGTACCAGGTGATCTCCGCCGACAGCCACCCCGTCGCCGGCGCCTACACCTTCTCCATCGGCAGCCCTTCCAAGACCACCGTCTCGGTGTCCGATCAGGTCGCCGGCGGCGGAGTCGTCGGCTGGCTGTACGGCTTCGGACGGTACGCGTCCTACGCCGGGTTCATCGTGATGGTCGGCGGGGCCGTCTTCGTGCTGGCCTGCTGGCCGCGCGGCACCCGGGTGCGGGCCATCCAGCGGCTCGTCCTCTCCGGCTGGCTCACGATGACCGCCGCCACCCTCTTCCTGCTGCTCGTGCGCGGCTCCTACGCCGGCTCGGGCAAGCTCGGGGACGTCTTCGACCTCGACCTCCTGGGACAGGTCCTGCAGACCAAGACCGGCGCGGCCCTCGTCTCCCGGCTGCTCCTGCTCGCCGCGGCCGCGCTGTTCATCGCCGTGCTCTTCGGCGCCTACGACAAGCGCGAGCACGAGGAGAAACGGGACCTGGTCTTCGGGCTCGCGATCGGCGGGACCGTCGTGTCCGCCGGGCTCGCGGCGAGCTGGGCCATGGCCGAGCACGCCTCGACCGGCCTGCAGCCGGGCATCGCGATGCCCGTGGACGTCCTGCACCTGCTGGCCGTCGCCACCTGGCTCGGCGGCCTCGTCACCCTCCTCGTCGCGCTGTACCGGGCCCCCGCCGACCGGCCCGTCGAGGCCGCCGCCGTCCGCCGGTTCTCACAGGTCGCGTTCGGCAGCGTCCTCGCCCTGGTCGCCACAGGCGTCTACCAGTCCTGGCGCCAGCTCGGCTCCTGGTCCGCCTTCACCGACACCCGCTACGGACAGCTGCTCCTCGTCAAGATCGGACTCGTCGCCCTGCTCGTGGGCATCGCCTGGATCTCCCGACGCTGGACCGCACGACTGGCGGACACGACGACCGGGAAAGCGGCGACCGCCGTCTCCAGGTCCGCGTCTGCTTCTGGCCCGGCGACGGAGGCGGCCGTGTCCCAGAAGTCGGTGGTCACGGCCGGCAAGCGGACAGGTGACGCCCAGAAGACGGCCGCCGGCGACGCCAAGAGCGCAGCCGCCGACGGCAAGGGCGGATCCAAGGGCGCCAAGGCTGTTTCCGGAAGCGACGCGCGGGCCGCGCAGCTCGCCCGGCAGCGGGCCGCCGTCGACGCCACGCGCCAGAAGAGGCTCCGGGACTCCGACGCCGACCGCTTCGGACTGCGGCGCTCGGTGCTCGCGGAGGCCGGCGTCGCCGTCGTCCTGCTCGCCGTCACCACCGTTCTGACGTCGACCGAGCCGGGCCGTACGGAGCAGGAGGCCGCCAAGGCCACCGGTTCCTCGTCGTCCGCCTCGTCGTCGTCGGACTCCGCCTCCGGCGCGCTGACCCTGGACATGTCCTTCGACACCGGCGGCACGGACGGCAAGGGCGTGGTCAGCGTCGACCTCGACCCCGCACGCGCCGGCGCCAACGAGATGCACGTCTACGTGACCCGGCCCAACGGCCGCGCCTTCGACGTGCCCGAGGTCAAGGTCGCCTTCACCCTCGAAGCCAAGGACATCGGGCCCCTGCCCGTCACCCCCGACCACATCACCACCGGCCACTGGTCGGCGAGCGCGGTGCAGATCCCCCTGGCCGGCGAGTGGAAGATCGCCGTGACCGTGCGCACCTCCGACATCGACCAGGTGACCGTCTCCAAGAACGCTCAGATCGGCTGACCGCACCATGCCCGACCAGTCCCTCCCCGACGCGCGCACACCTGACGTCCGCCCGTCCAAGACCGCCCGTACCTCCGCGGAGCAAAGCGCCCTCCCGGATTCCGCCACCGCCCCCGTCGAGGGGCTGACGCGGCGCAAGCTGCTCGGCACCGCCGGAGCGACCGGACTGGTCCTCGGCGCGGCAGGCGCGGCCGCCGGATACGCCGCGGCCCCCGCGCAGGCGGCCCCGCTCTCCTCGATCGGGTCCGGGCAGGCGATGTTCCACGTGAAACATCAACCCGGGATCACTCAGGGCCTCCAGGCCCGCGGCCATCTCGTCGCCTTCGACCTCGCCGCGGGAGCCGGCCGCAAGGAAGCCGCCGCGCTGCTGCGCCGCTGGTCGCAGACGGCCCGGCTACTGATGGCGGGCGAGACCGCCGCGCACGGCGACACCGACGTGGCCCGGGACGCCGGCCCCTCCTCCTTGACGATCACCTTCGGCTTCGGCAACAGCTTCTTCGCCCGCACCGGTCTGGAGAAGCAGCGCCCGGTCGCTCTCGATCCGCTGCCGGACTTCTCCTCCGACCACCTCGACACCTCCCGCAGCAACGGTGACCTGTGGGTGCAGATCGGCGCGGACGACGCCCTGGTCGCCTTCCACGCACTGCGCGCCATCCAGAAGGACGCGGGCAGCGCGGCGAAGGTCCGCTGGCAGATGAACGGCTTCAACCGTACGCCGGGCGCCACCGCGCACCCCATGACGGCCCGCAACCTGATGGGCCAGCTGGACGGCACCCGCAATCCGAAGACGACCGACTCCGACTTCGACGAGCGCATCTTCGTCCCGGCCTCCGGCGCCAAGGACCCGGCGTGGATGGCCAACGGCTCCTACGCCGTCGTACGCCGGATCCGCATGCTCCTCGACGACTGGGAGAAACTGCCGCGCACAGCGCAGGAGCAGGTCATCGGGCGTCGCAAGGCGGACGGCGCGGCGCTGTCCGGAGGGACCGAGACCACCGAGATGGACCTGGAGAAGACCGACGCGAACGGCGATCTGGTCGTCCCGATCAACGCGCACGCCCGCATCGCGCGCCCCGACCAGAACGGTGGCGCCGCCATGCTGCGGCGGCCCTTCTCCTACCACGACGGCATCGACCCGGACGGCACTCCTGACGCCGGTCTGCTGTTCGTCTGCTGGCAGGCGGATCCCTTGCGCGGCTTCGTCACGGTGCAGCGCAAGCTGGACCGGGGCGACGCGCTGTCCCCGTACATCCGCCACGAGTCCAGCGGCCTGTTCGCGGTGCCCGGCGGGGCGGCGGAGGGCGAGTACGTGGGGCAGCGGCTGCTGGAGGCGTGAAAGTCACGCCCGGTCGTGCGGATTCATTCCCGCGAGGGGCGGTCGTGAGACACGCCCGCCCACCTCGGCAAGGGCCATTAGGGTGAGGTCATGCCATCGAGCTATGCCTATCTCGGCCCCGAGGGCACCTTCACGGAGGTCGCCCTGCGCACGCTTCCGGAGGCGGCCACCCGGCAGCTGATGCCGTACGTCTCGGTGCAGTCCGCGCTCGACGCGGTGCGCTCCGGCGAGGCCGAGGCCGCGTTCGTGCCCATCGAGAACTCGGTCGAGGGCGGGATCACCACGACCCTGGACGAGCTGGTCGCGGGCGCGCCGCTGATGATCTACCGCGAGGTGCTGCTGTCGATCACCTTCGCGCTGCTGGTCCGGCCGGGCACGAAGCTCGCGGACGTCAAGACCGTCTCCGCCCACCCTGCCGCCCAGCCCCAGGTGCGCAACTGGCTGAAGGCGAACCTCCCGGACGCCACCTGGGAGTCGGCCGCCTCGAACGCGGACGCCGCCCGACTGGTCCAGGAGGGCCGTTACGACGCCGCCTTCGCCGGCGAGTTCGCGGCCGCCCGGTACGGGCTGACCGCCCTGGAGACCGGGATCCACGACGCCGAGAACGCGCAGACCCGGTTCGTGCTGGTGGGCCGGCCGGCCCGCCCGGCGGCGCCGACCGGCGCGGACAAGACGTCCGTGGTGCTGTGGCAGCGCGACGACCATCCCGGCGGCCTGCGCGACCTGCTGGGCGAGTTCGCCACCCGCGGCGTCAACCTCATGCTGCTGCAGTCCCGCCCGACGGGCGCCGGCATCGGCAACTACTGCTTCTGCATCGACGCCGAAGGACATATCTCCGACCGTCGGATGGCCGAGGCCCTCATGGGGCTGAAGCGGATCTGCCGTGAGGTGCGCTTCCTCGGCTCGTACCCGCGTGCGGAGGTCAGTGCGGCGGACGTCGAGGCGCCGTTGCCCGGGACGTCGGACGAGGAGTTCGTGGCGGCCTCGGACTGGGTGGCGCGCTGTCAGGACGGCCGTTTCTAGCCGTTCCCGCCCGCCAGGCCTCGGCCCCACCTGCATGTCTTCGTTATCCACAGAAGTTATCCACAGGGCAGCTTCTCGACCTGGGGACAAGTCGACAACGAAGCACCATGCAGTCGACAAATCGGTCTCCGACCCTGCGGGGCGACTCGCCACCCGCAGGTCACCCCTCGTCCACCTGCTTCCTGCGATCAACCCCTTGGAGCGATGCATTTCCACCGAAAGTGGGCCCAGGTCGCGTTTGAGCAGGGAATTCCCCGGACCGCGAAGCGGCTACGGAATGATCCATTCCGATGTCCACAGATCTTTCGCACACCCTGTGGATAACTCACGCGGGGTGTGAACTCCTGTGGACAACCACGCCCCCAAATCCCGTGCGGCGCAAGGAAATCGGTTCCCTGCGACGCCGGTCGTCCGCTTCGTCCCGGGGAGGCAGACACGCTTCCCTGACACACAGGGCGATTAGCTCATAACGCCTCGTAAACAACGATTCGGAACACTCCGCGGCCCGCGTCGGAACACTCGGCGTGCGCCGCCGGAATCTGAGTCGTGAGCCGCAACCCCGCACGGGTAGCCTTGGCCGCGTGATTGACCTTCGCCTGCTCCGTGAGGACCCCGACCGTGCGCGCGCCTCCCAGCGTGCCCGTGGAGAGGACGTCGCGCTCGTCGACTCCCTCCTCTCCGCCGACGAGCGGCGCAGGTCGTCCGGCGTCCGCTTCGACGAGCTGCGCGCCGAGCAGAAAGCGCTCGGCAAGCTCATCCCCAAGGCCTCCGCGGACGAGAAGGCCGAGCTGCTGAAGAAGGCGAGCCAGCTCGCCGCCGACGTCAAGGCCGCCGACGCCGAGCGCGACACCGCCGACGCCGAGACCCAGGAGCTCCTCCAGCGGCTCGGCAACCTCGTGCACCCCGACGTGCCGGTGGGCGGTGAGGAGGACTTCGTCACCCTCGAGACGCACGGCACGATCCGCGACTTCGGCGCCGAGGGCTTCGAGCCCAAGGACCACCTGGAGCTCGGCCAGATCCTCGGCGCGATCGACGTCGAGCGCGGCGCGAAGGTCTCCGGCTCGCGCTTCTACTTCCTCACCGGCGTCGGCGCCCTGCTGGAGCTGGCCCTGGTGAACGCGGCGATCGCGCAGGCCACGGCGGCCGGCTTCACGCCGATGCTGACCCCGGCGCTGGTACGCCCGCAGTCCATGGCGGGCACCGGCTTCCTCGGCCAGGCCGCCCAGGACGTCTACCACCTCGACAAGGACGACCTCTACCTGGTCGGCACCTCCGAGGTCCCCCTCGCCGCGTACCACATGGACGAGATCATCGACGCGGACAAGCTGCCGCTGCGCTACGCCGGCTTCTCGCCGTGCTTCCGCCGCGAGGCCGGCTCGCACGGCAAGGACACCAAGGGCATCTTCCGCGTCCACCAGTTCGACAAGGTCGAGATGTTCTCGTACGTCACGCCCGAGGACTCGCAGGCCGAGCACCAGCGCCTGCTGGCGTGGGAGAAGCAGTGGCTGTCCGCCCTGGAGCTGCCGTTCCGCGTCATCGACGTCGCCTCCGGTGACCTCGGGTCGTCGGCCGCCCGCAAGTTCGACTGCGAGGCCTGGATCCCGACCCAGGGCAAGTACCGCGAGCTGACGTCGACCTCGGACTGCACCGAGTTCCAGTCCCGCCGTCTGTCGATCCGCGTCCGCGAGGGCAAGCAGGTCCGCCCGCTGGCCACGCTGAACGGCACGCTGTGCGCCGTCCCGCGCACGATCGTCGCCATCCTGGAGAACCACCAGCAGGCCGACGGGTCCGTGTACGTGCCCGAGGTGCTGCGCCCGTACCTCGGTGGCCGGGAGGTCCTGGAGCCGGTCGCCAAGTGAGCACCGTGCCCGCCGACGCGGCGTTCCCGTACCGCCTGATCGCGACCGACCTCGACGGAACGCTGCTGCGCTCCGACGAGTCGGTCTCGGGGCGCACCCGTGACGCCCTCGCCGCGGCCACCGCGGCGGGCGCCGCGCACATCGTCGTGACGGGCCGCGCGGTCCCGTGGACCCGGCACATCCTGGACGACCTCGGCTACGACGGCCTCGCGGTCTGCGGACAGGGCGCCCAGGTCTACGACGCCGGTTCGCACCGCCTGCTGACCTCGGTGACCCTGGACCGCCAGCTCGCCGGGGTGGCTCTGGCCAAGATCGAGTCGGAGGTCGGCCCGCTGTACCTGGCGGCCAGCCGCGACGGCCTGGAGGGGGACGTGCTGGTGGGGCCCGGTTACGCGGTCACCGGCAAGCTCCCGGCGACGCCGTTCACCGAGGCGTCCGACCTCTGGTCGGCTCCGCTGAACAAGATCTACATCCAGCATCCCGAGCTGTCCGACGATGAGCTGGCCGAGGCCGCACGACGGGCCGCCGGCGGCTTCGTCACGGTCGCGATGGCCGGCCAGGGCATCGTGGAACTGCTCCCGCTGGGCCTGTCCAAGGCGACGGGCCTCTCCCTGGCCGCCCGCCGTCTGGGCGTGAAGGCCGCCGAGACCATCGCCTTCGGCGACATGCCCAACGACATCCCGATGTTCGCCTGGGCAGCCCGCGGCGTGGCCATGGCCAACGCCCACCAGGAACTGAGGGCAGTGGCCGACGAGGTGACCTCCTCCAACGAGGAGGACGGAATCGCCGAAGTCCTGGAACGCCTCCTGCCCTGAGACGGGGCCCCGCACGAGCCCGCCCCGCGCACGGCAGACGATCAGGGGCGGGCGCGTGGTCCATGGGCCTGTGCCGATCACCGCAGGCGAGCACCGACCCCCGTGGACCACGGGCCCTGCACCACGGGCCCTGCACCGCGGGCCCTGGCACCGCAGCCGGTCCGGGCCGGGCGTGGACCACCGTCCCGGTCGCCGCGACGATCAGGGGAGCGGGGACTGCGCGACCGGCCACGACGCACCCGCGCCCGCACCCGCACCCGCACAGCCCACCGCCAGAGGCACAGGCACAGGCACAGGCACAGGCACGACAGCCCGCGGAACGCGAGGGCAGCACCGCCGCCCTCCGGCCCGCAAGGGCAGGAGACCCCGGCCCGGCCGCCGTCCATCAAAGGCGTCCCGAGCCAGAAAACCCGCCCCGGTCCCAGTGACGACGTCTCGCGGAGGATGCACGGATCGAACGTGCGCGGGGTGTGACCCCCGACCACGGCTTAGCAAGCCGGTGCCTTGCCACTCGGCCAATCCTCCGGGTGGGCGGCCCACGCGAGAGCGACATCGCGTGCTCGAAGCGGCCGCCCCGGGCAGCTCCCCTGTGTGAGCGGGTTCGACGGAGCCGTAACTACTCCGGAACCCGCCACGGGCTGCCCCGCAGGGAGCTCGACGTACTGCCGTGCATGGGCATCGTCGAACTCCTCACCCGGTCTGCGCCGCCGGATGTCCTCCGGCCGCCCCCGCTCCCTGCGGGTACGACCACTGTGCCCGCAGGGCGAGTCGGACGCCACCGAATAAAACACCCGTGCGACGACCGGGGTCGGGCGGGGTGACTAGCGGCGGCGCCACCTGCGCCGACGCGCCTTGCTGAAGAACCAGCCCGCCGGCGGGTCGTCGGAGCGCCAGGGCTGCGGCTCGGGCGCCCCCGCACGCCACCGCGCGGCGAGCATCCGGGCGCGGGCGGACGGTTCGGACGTCTCGGCGGCCCGTATGAAGGCCTCGTCCAGGACGAGGTCGTCGAAGAGCGCGTCCTCGGACCGCTCACGACCGCCGTCCACCGTGTCGTCGTCCGCCGTCCCCGTCCTCCCCGGGCTGTCGGCTGCGCCCGGTCTGCCGGGGCGCGGGTGAAGCCACCGTCAGAGACGGTCGCCCCGCGCCCCGGCAGGGTCGCTCACTCCTCGCCGGCGAGCGTCAGCGCCCGCAGCTTCTGTCCCGCGTACCAGGTGGCCAGCACGGTCACCACGACCAGCAGCACCGTCGCCGTGGTCAGTCCGACGTCCGACCTGACGAGGTCTCCGCCCGCCACCTTGTGGGCGACGGCCAGCGACCACTGCTGGACGCTGAGCGTGCGCGCGCCCGGCACCAGGGAGCCGAACAGGGCTTCCCAGACGAGGGCGTAGACGAGACCGAACACCACCGCGTGCCGGGAGACGGTGCCCAGGAGCAGGAAGACGGCGGCGTAGGCGATGGAGGAGACCAGCGCGGCCACGGTGTAGGCGACCGCGATCTGCTGGCCGTTGCCGTTGAGGATGAACCCGGCGATCAACGTCGGCAGGGCCGAGAAGACCATCGTCACCGCGACCGCCACGATCAGCTTGGTGAAGATGATCGTCGGCCGCTTCAGCGGTTTGGACAGCAGGTAGACGACGGAGCCGTCGTCGATCTCGGGCCCGATGGCGCCGGTGCCCGCGATCACGCCGATGATGGGGACCATGGTTGCCAGCGCGAGGCCGCCGAGCAGGTCGGACGCCGTCTGGTCGTCGGCTCCGGCGAGGCCGCGCACGACCACCGAGATCGCGATCAGCAGCAGGGGCAGCGCGCTCAGGATGAGAGCCCGGCGACGGCCGAGCAGGGCCCGGTAGGTGAGCCGGGCGACTGTGGGGTCGTACATCTTGGGCCTCCTACGCCGCGACGAGATACGAGAAGACGGACTCGAGGGACTCGTCGGACGGCGAGACCGTGAGCAGCCGGATGCCGTGGTCCTTGGCGACCCTCGGCAACAGGGCCGTGAAGCGGCCGAAGTCGACGGCCTGGACGCGCAGTGCGCCCTCGGCGAGGTCGACCTCGATGCCGGACGTCGACGGGTCGGCGATCAGCGCGGCCGCGAGGGCGCGGTCGTCGCTGGAGCGCACCAGATAGCGGTGCGGCCGGTCGGTCATCAGCCGGCGGATCTTGCGGAAGTCGCCGCTGGCCGCGTGCCGGCCGGCGACGACGACCTCGATGTGCCAGGCGAGTTGCTCGACCTCTTCGAGGATGTGCGACGAGAACAGCACGGTGCGGCCCTCGTCACCCATGCGCCGCAGCAGGTCCATGAGCTGCATGCGCTGGCGCGGGTCCATGCCGTTGAAGGGCTCGTCGAGCAGCAGCAGCGACGGGTCGTGGACGAGGGCGCTGGCCATCTTGACGCGCTGGCGCATGCCCTTGGAGTACGTCTGGATCTTGCGGTCCTGCGCGTACTCCATCTCGACGGTGGCCAGCGCCTTTTGGGCGGCCTTCGCGCTCAGGCCGTGCAACTCCGCGTTGGCGACGACGAATTCGCGGCCGGTGAGGAAGTCGTACATGGCCTCGCGCTCGGGGACGATGCCGATGTGCCGGTAGATGTCCTCGTTGCGCCAGACCGGCTGTCCGTCGAGGGTGACCGTGCCGGTGGAGGGGGCCAGGAAGCCGCCCATCATGTTGATGAGGGTGGACTTCCCGGCGCCGTTGGGTCCGAGCAGCCCGGTCACGCCGGGTCCGATGGTCATGGTGATGTCGTTGACGGCGACCACGTTGCCGAACCAGCGGGAGACGTGATCGATGTTGAGCGTGGTCACAGGCCCACCTTCCGGTAGCGGCGGATCAGGATGCCGTAGCCGGCGGCGATCAGGCCGAGGACGACGAGGACGTAGACGACGCCCTGGCCGTCGGAGGGGCCGACCCCGCCCGGGAAGGCGGAGGAGGCGCCCAGGAACGCCGACTGCACGCCGTCGATCAGCGTGACGGGGGAGAAGAGGCCGATCCAGGGAATGGAGCCGGTGCTGTTCTGGGCCTCGGCGATGGCCTGGAGCGTGGAGACGGCGCCGTAGGAGATCGTCAGCACGGCGATGACGGCGGCGATGCCGAAGCCGCGGCGCGGGGTCACCGAGGCGATGACCAGGCCGATCCCGGCGAAGAGCAGCGAGAGCAGTGCCACGGAGACGAGTCCCTGACCGAATCCCTTGGTCTGGTCGGCGAAGTCGAGCTTGGCCAGCAGGGCGCCCACGTAGAGCACCAGCAGCGGGGCCGCGGTGAGCACGAACAGCGCGGAGGCCAGCGCGGCGAGCTTGGCGCGTACGTAGTCGGCGGTCTCGATGGGACGCGAGAAATACAGCGGCACGGTCTTGAAGCGCAGGTCGCGCGAGACGGACTGGGGCGCCTGCGAGGCGACGTACAGGCTGATCACGGCCTGCATGATGATCGCGTAGCGCGTGTAGTCGACGGGCAGTTCCTTGGCCTTCGTGGCGACCGCGACGGCGACCATGATGGCCGCGGGCACGCACATCACCACGAAGAGCAGCATCGGCAGCACCTTGGACTTCACCGAACGGCCGAGGCCGTACGCGCCGCGCAGGGACTGCGAGTAGAGGGAGCGGCGGGCGTAGGCGCGGCCCAGCCGGGGGCCGTCGTAGCTGCGGTAGCCGATGTTGTGGATGCGGGTCTGGTCCCCCGCGGGGGCGGTGACCGGGTGTTCAACTGCCATGGCCTACGGCCTCCTTCCGCTGCTGGTCGTTTTCGGCGTCGCTGTCCGTGAAGACCTCGGAGATGTGGTGCCGGCGCTGTTCCATGCGGACCAGGCCGAGGCCCAGGTCGGCGACCGCGTCCCGGACGACGTCGTAGGTCTCCTCGCCCTGTGCGGTCAGCAGCAGGACGTGACCGGCGCCCGGCAGAGCGCTGTCGGCGTCGAGGACCTCCACCCCCCGCGCGCGGAGCGCCTCGCGCACCGCGCGGGTGCCGTCGGGGTGCGTGTCGGTGTCGGTGACCTCGATCGCGAGGGTGGTGGTGGTCTGGGTGAAGTCGGTGGTGGAGCTGGAGCGCAGGAGCTTGCCGCCGTCGACGACCACGACGTGGTCGCAGGTGCGCTCCAGTTCGCCCAGCAGGTGGGAGGTGACCAGGACCGAGATGCCGAAGTCGGTGTGGATGCGGCGGATCAGGCCGAGCATC
Source organism: Streptomyces sp. NPDC058291 (assembly GCF_042880855.1). Taxonomy (NCBI): domain Bacteria; kingdom Bacillati; phylum Actinomycetota; class Actinomycetes; order Kitasatosporales; family Streptomycetaceae; genus Streptomyces; species Streptomyces sp. NPDC058291. Next base: position 35,163 of record NZ_JBHVYK010000062.1, on the reverse strand, counting down.
TCGTCGCGGCCGACCGGGTCGAGGCCGTTGGTCGGCTCGTCCAGGAAGACCAGTTGGGGATCGTGGACGAGGGCCTGGGCGAGCTTCACGCGCTGCTTCATGCCGGTCGAGTAGCCGCCGATGGGACGGTAGCGCTCCTCGTACAGGCCGACGTGGCGCAGGGTGTCCGCGGTGCGCTCGCGCGCGGCGGTGGGCGGCAGGCCGGACATGCGGGCCATGTGCACGACGAACTCGGTGGCCGAGACGTCGGGTGGCAGGCAGTCGTGTTCCGGCATGTAGCCGACGCGCTCGCGGATGGCGGCGCCCTTGGTCGCGACGTCGAGGCCGAGCACCTCGGCTCGGCCCTCCGACGCGGGCGACAGACCCAGCAGGATCTTGATCAGGGTGGACTTGCCGGCTCCGTTGGCTCCGACGAGCCCGGTCACACCGGGTCCGACGTCCACGGAGAGCCGGTCAAGAGCGGTCACCCGGGGGAACCGCTTGCTCAGGCTTTCGGTCGCGATCACAGTCACGCCCTCAAAAATAGTGATGCACACCACGAAATTCGTCAGACCTCAGAGCCGTCTTCGCCTCAGACCTCAGATGTACGGGCCCGTAGGGGATGCCATGCCTGAGAGCTACGGGGGCCGGGAGCGGGCGGCGGACGGGTTCTCCCCAGGGCGGACCCGGCCTATTGACGCCGCCTCTAACAACTGTCACATTCGGTGATGCCAAGTTACGGGCGCGTAGCGCGGTCGGCGGGGCCGCGAGGCGCGTGATCGCGCACAAGGTGGGCCGGGTGTGGAAGCGCCGCTTCGCACCCCGCGTGTTCCGGTTCGGCACCCAGTCGCTCAAGGGGCCGGCCTCCGACGCGCTGCACGGCCACCGCGAGAGCTGGTCGCCGCTGTGGTCGCCGTACCGCTTCTGCGACCATCCGCCGAAGCCGGACCTGTGGGCGGTCGAACCCCATCTCGGGTTCCGGGGGACGGGCGCGGAGTTCGAGGAGATCCTCGTGGCCACCGACTCGGACGACCCGCGGGAGCGCGCCTTCCGGCTGGACGACGACCTGCCGCACGTGCGGCGCTGGGCGCGGGGGAAGGCGGAGGGAAAGGTGGCGGGCGGAGTGACGGGCGAGGTGGAGGACGAGTGACGTTGCCGCAGGGCGCGCGTGAGCGCCGGGTGCGAACGGGCGGGATCGAGCTGTGCGTGGCCGAGCTGGGCGATCCCGGCCGGCCGACGGTGGTCCTGGTGCACGGCTATCCCGACAGCAAGGAGGTCTGGTCCGAGGTGGCGACGCGGCTGGCCGACCGCTTCGGGCTGCACGTGGTGCTGTACGACGTGCGCGGCCATGGCCGGTCCGGCACGCCGAAGCCGCTGCGGGGCGGGTTCACCCTGGAGAAGCTGACGGACGACTTCCTGGCCGTGGCCGACGCGGTCAGCCCGGACCGGCCGGTGCACCTGGTGGGTCACGACTGGGGCTCGGTACAGGCGTGGGAGTTCGTCACGGTGCGGCGCACGGAGGGCCGGATCGCGTCCTTCACGTCCATGTCCGGCCCGTCCCTCGACCACTTCGGCCACTGGATCGACAAGCGCCTGAGGCGGCCGACCCCGCGCCGGGTCGGCCAGCTCCTCGGTCAGGGGGCGAAGTCCTGGTACGTGTACCTGCTGCACACGCCCGTGCTGCCCGAACTCGCCTGGCGGGGTCCGCTCGGCAAGCGTTGGCCGGGGATCCTGCGGCGGGTCGAGAAGGTGCCCGAGGGCGCGTATCCGACGCCGTCGCTGCCGTCGGACGCGGCCCACGGGGCGTGGCTGTACCGGGACAACGTGCGAAGCCGGCTGCGCCGTCCACGCTCCGACGCGTACGCGCACGCGCCCGTGCAGCTCATCACGCCCCTGGAGGACAGGTTCCTCTCGGAGCGGCTGTACGACGGGCTGGAGGAGTGGGTCCCGAGGCTGACCCGGCGCACCCTCGCGGCCGGGCACTGGATCCCGCGCACCCGCCCCGACCAGCTCGCTTCGTGGATCGACGACTTCGTCACGTCGGTGGAGCGCGAGCGGGCGGGCGAGGCGGCGGGCACGGGCCGGGAAGAGGGCGACACGCCGGTGCGCAAGGCGGCCGCGGGCCGGTACGCCGAGCGCTTCGGCGGTCAGCTGGTGCTGGTCACCGGTGCGGGCAGTGGCATCGGGCGGGCCACGGCGTTCGCGTTCGCCGAGGCCGGCGCGCGCGTGATCGCCGTCGACCGGGACGCGCAGGCCGCCGCCCGGACCGCCGAGCTCTCCCTGCTGATCGGCGCGCCCGAGGCCTGGGCGGAGACGGTGGATGTCTCCGACGAGCAGGCGATGGAGGAGTTGGCGGCGAAGGTCCACACCGAGCACGGCGTGCTGGACGTGCTGGTGAACAACGCGGGCATCGGGCTGTCGGGATCCTTCTTCGACACGACGTCCGACGACTGGCGCAGGGTTCTGGACGTCAACCTGTGGGGCGTGATCCACGGTTGCCGACTGTTCGGCCGGCAGATGGCCGACCGCGGGCAGGGCGGCCACATCGTCAACACGGCGTCGGCGGCCGCCTATCAGCCGTCCAAGGCGCTGCCCGCCTACAGCACGTCCAAGGCGGCGGTCCTGATGCTGAGCGAGTGCCTGCGCGCCGAGCTCGCCGGCCGGGGCATCGGCGTCTCGGCGATCTGCCCCGGTCTGGTGAACACCAACATCACCGACACGGCGACCTTCGTGGGAGTGGACGCCGAGGAGGAACGACGCCGTCAGAAGCGCTCCTCGCGCGCGTACAGGCTGCGCAACTACCCGCCGGAGAAGGTCGCGAACGCGATCCTGCGGGCCGTCATGCTCGACGAGGCGGTGGTTCCGGTCACTCCGGAAGCAAGGGTCTCCCACGTTCTGTCGCGTTTCCTGCCCAGGGCGTTGAGGGCGCTGGCCCGGGTCGGGCCGCCGCTGTGAGCCGCCGGACCGGCCGCCCGCAACGTTCTGTCGCGTTTCCTGCCCAGGGCGTTGAGGGCACTGGCCCGGGTCGGGCCGCCGCTGTGAGCCGCCGGACCGGCCGCCCGCGCGCGTCCCGAGCCGGTGCGAGCGCGGTGTGGGCATGGACGACGAGGCTTTCGGTGACGGCGAGTTGACCGCCCCCTCGTCGCCCCGCCCGCCGTACCGCATCGAGACCCTCGCACATCTCTCCGGCGCGACCGTCCGCACCACCCCGCGCCTACCAGGACCGCGGTCTCCTGCCCCGCCCGGAGCGCCAGGGGCGGGCCAACCACTATGCGAACGCCCCCCTCACGCGGCTGCACCAGATCGCCGATCTTCTGGACCGCGGCTACACCCTCGCCTCCATCAAGGAGCTCCTGGACGCCCACGACACCGGGCGTGACCTGGGCCGGATCCTCGGCCTGGTCGCGGAGGTCGACGGCCCGTGGACGGACGAGCAACCCGCGCGGATCTCCCACGCCGAGCTGACGCCCGCTTCGGCGGCCTCCCCGACGACACCGCGATCGCCGACGCGGTCGCCCTCGGCGTGCTGGAGCCCACGCCCGGCGAGGACGACGCCTTCCTCGTGCCCAGTCCTCAAGAGCTGTCGGTGGCAGGGAAGTTGCACGCGTCCGGGGTCCCGCTGAGCGAGATCACCGCGCATCTGCGCGAGTTGAGATCGCAGGTCGAGCACATCGCCTCCCGTTTCCTGGAGTTCACCCGCGAGCACGTCTTCGCTCCTGCGTTTGGACGGTCCGCATCGTCGACCGACGCCGACGTGGCCGAAGCGGCCTCGCTCGTACGGCGGCTGCGGCCGCTCGCCCGGCTGACCGTCGACACCGAACCGGCGCGGGCCATGGGGCTGTTCGCCACTCTCCAGCTGCGTCGACACCTGGGCTCGGGCGAGGCGCCCGCCGCCGCCTCCAGGACACGTTCCGTGGCGATGCCGGCCGAGACAATGCGGGCCGTGGAAGCTCTGGTCGGCGTGGATCACGCCGTCGAGTTCCTTCGCCTGGCGGCCGAACGCGAGCTGCACGCAAGGCGGTTGGATGAGCTCACCTTAAGTGATCTGCGATTGAATGATGTTGCCGAACACCCCTGAATCGACAGTCCGTTGTCCACAGAATCGCCAATTTGCCTGTGGATAACACCAGTTGCTTGTGGATCAAACCTCGAGCGCAAAACACCGTGCGTGATCCTCGTCTCGCACGCCATGCTGAGCGGATGAACGAGAAGGACCATGCCGAGAGACGCACCGTGAAGGTGTCGAAATACCTCTCGAAGCATCTGCGACACCAGCCCGAACGCATCGGCCTCACGCTCGACGAGGCGGGCTGGGTCGAGATCGACGACCTGATCGCGGCCAGCGCCGCCCACGGCTTCCCCTTCACCCGCGACGAATTGGACCATGTCGTCGCCGCCAACGACAAGAAGCGCTTCGCGATCGAGGGCACCCGGATCCGCGCCAGCCAGGGCCACAGCGTCGACATCGACCTCGGACTGCCCCCGGCGACCCCTCCGCCGTACCTCTACCACGGGACGGTGGGCCGCTACCTGGACGCGATCCGGGCCGAGGGGCTGCGCCCCATGAACCGTCACGACGTACACCTGTCGGCCGACCGCGAGACGGCGACCCGGGTCGGCGCACGTCGAGGGCGCCCCGTGGTGCTCTCCGTCGAGGCGGGGGCCATGCACCGCGACGGCCACGTCTTCCACGTCAGCGCCAACGGGGTGTGGCTGACGAAGACCGTCCCTCCCCGGTACCTGCGGTTCCCCGAGCGGCACTGAGACGCCTGCTCGCCTCGATGGAGCCGCGTGCACCTGCGCCTGCGCGTCCGCATCCTCGTTCGGGATGATCGCCGACATGACTCACCTTCCCTCCACCGAGGCGGCCGTCACCGCCCTTCGCGCCCTCGCCGCCGAGTACGCGCGCGAGATCGAGGTCACGCATGACATCGGGGCCGATCAGACCTCCCGACGCACCTCCGCCGGAGTGGGGGTGACCGCCGACCCGGACGGGTCGCTGCCGCACGAGGCGCTCGTCGAGCTCGGTGGACGGCCCAGCGTGAGCGTGCGGCTGTACCCCGATGACGACGCCCTGATCACCGTCGACGGCGTCGAGTGCCCGGACATCGAACGCGACGACGTGCCCGCATTCCTGCGTTCCCTCTACGACGGCCACGCCTGGGTGAAGGTCCGCCGCTTTCCTCCCGGCCACTTCCTGATGGTGCCGCTGCCCCGCGATCGGGTGCACAAGGAGTACATCCTGGTCGGGCTCAGCCCGTGGCTGGGCCACCGCGCCCGGTGAGCGTTTCACGTGAAACCGGCCGTCCGCATACGCTCGACGGCATGAGTCTGCGTCTGAGCACCGTGATCCTCCCCCACCGCCGCTGGCACGAGGGGGGCCGTTCCGCATGGATGCGGGCCGAGCAGCTCGGCTTCCACACCGCGTACACCTACGACCACCTGTCCTGGCGGAGCTTTCGCGACGGCCCCTGGTTCGGCGCGATCCCGACCCTGACCGCCGCCGCGTGCGCCACCGAGCGACTGCGCCTGGGCACGCTGGTGACCTCGCCCAACTTCCGGCACCCGGTGACCCTCGCCAAGGAACTGATCTCCCTGGACGACATCTCCGGCGGCCGGGTGACCCTGGGAATCGGCGCCGGCGGAACCGGCTTCGACGCCACCGCCCTCGGCCAGGAACCGTGGACCCCGCGTGAGCGCGCCGACCGCCTCGGCGAGTTCGTACCGTTGCTCGACCGGCTGCTCACCGAGGACTCGGTGTCCTACGAGGGCGACCACTACTCGGCGCACGAGGCGCGCAACATCCCCGGTTGCCTCCAGCGTCCCCGGCTGCCCTTCGCGGTAGCCGCGACCGGGCCGCGCGGGCTGCGGCTCGCCGCCCGCTACGGACAGGCGTGGGTGACCACGGGCGACCCCAAGCTGTACGAGACGGGCACGCCCGAGCAGTCGGTCCGGGCCCTTCGCGACCAGGCCGAGAAGCTCGCCGACGCCTGTGCCGCGCGTGGCCGGGACGTGACGGAGCTGGACAAGATCCTGCTCACCGGGTTCACCCCGGACCGCGGACGGCCCCTGGAGTCGCTGGCCGCCTTCGTCGACTTCGCGGGCCGGCACCAGGAGCTCGGCTTCACGGAGATCGTGGTCCACTGGCCCATCCCGGACTCCGACTTCGCCGCCGACGAGAAGGTGTTCGAGCGGATCGCCATGGAAGCCCCGGCACAGCTTGGCTGACCCGGGCGTCCGAGCCGGGCGCTGCCCGCCCCGGCCTCCTGTGGGCGGGCTCTCGCACGGCCGTGCGGGCATATACGCGAGAATAGCCCGGTGACTTCAGCCACTCGACAGCCCGAGACCCCGGCCGCCGCCCTCCCGCCGCGACTGATCGCCACCGATCTCGACGGCACCCTGCTGCGCGACGACAAGTCGGTGTCCGCCCGCACGGTCGCCGCCCTCGCCGCCGCCGAGGAGGCGGGCATCGAGGTCTTCTTCGTCACCGGCCGCCCGGCCCGCTGGATGGACGTCGTCAGCGACCACGTCCACGGGCACGGCCTGGCGATCTGCGGCAACGGCGCCGCCGTGGTCGACCTGCACGGCGGCCCGGGCGCCCACCGGTTCGTGAAGGTGCGCGAACTGGCGCGGGAGAACGCGCTGGACGCCGTGCGGCTGCTGCGGGAGGCCGCGCCGGGGACCATGTACGCCATCGAGCAGACGTACGGCTTCTACCAGGAGCCCGAATACCCGAAGATGCACCTGGAGATCCCCGACAACCTCGCGCCGGCCGAGCGACTGCTGGCCCCGGACGCCCCTGGGGCCGACGAGCCCGTGCTGAAGATCCTCGCGTTCCACCCCACGATCGACCCCGACGCCTTCCTCACCCTGGCCCGGCTGGCCATCGGCGACCGCGCCAACGTCACCCGCTCCAGCCCCAGCGCCCTGCTGGAGATCAGCGGCCCGGACGTGTCCAAGGCCAGCACGCTCGCCCTGTGCTGTGCGGAGCGCGGCATCTCGCACGAAGAGGTCGTCGCGTTCGGGGACATGCCGAACGACGTCGAGATGCTCACCTGGGCCGGCCGGTCCTACGCGATGGGAAACGCCCACCCGGACGTGCTCGCCGCGGCCTCCGGCCGGACTGCCGCCAACAACGAGGACGGGGTCGCCGTCGTCATCGAGCAGCTGCTCACCGAGCGGGCGTAGCGCTCACGACCCCACGGACGCGCCGCGAAGGGTCGTGACCGGCTCCGCGCCGCCGAGCAGCTCCGCGGCGTCCTCCCGCTCGGTCATTCGCCGCAGCGGGCCGTCCACGAGGGCCAGCTCCGCGTACGGGCCTCGCTGCACCACCTGGCCGCCCTCCATCACGAGCACCTCGTCGACCGCGTCGAGTCCGGCCAGCCGGTGGGTGATGAGCAGCGTCGTCCGGCCCTCCGTCGCGGCCAGCAGATCCCGTGTCAGCGCGTCGGCGGTCGGCAGATCCAGATGCTCGGCCGGCTCGTCGAGCACCAGGACGGGGAAGTCGGCGAGCAACGCCCGTGCGAGGGCGAGCCGCTGTCGCTGCCCGCCGGAGAGCCGGGCCCCGTGCTCGCCGACGAGCGTGTCGAGTCCGTCGGGCAGCCCGTCGGCCCACTCCAGCAGCCGGGCCCGCGCCAGCGCGTCCCGCAGGTCTTCCTCGCTCGCGCCCTTCCTTGCGAGCAGCAGGTTCTCCCGCACGGAACTGTCGAAGAGGTGCGCGTCCTGGGCGCACAGTCCGACCATGGCCCGGACGTCGTCGCCGGACAGGGAGCGGGCGTCCATCCCGGCCAGCGTGTACGAACCCGCGTCCGCGTCCAGGAACCGCAGCAGCACCTGCGCGAGCGTGGTCTTGCCGGAGCCGGAGGGCCCCACGACGGCGATCCGGCGGCCCCGGGTCAAGGTCAGGCCGACTCCCGTGAGCGCGTTCCGGTCCTGTCCGGCGTACCGGGCGGACAGCCCCTCGACCACGAGCGGGAAGGGCGACGCAGGCGCCTCACGAGGGCGCTCCGGCTCCCGTACCGGCTCGGGGGAGTCCAGCACCTCGAAGACCCGCTGCGCGCTTCTGCGCACCCGCTGGCGGTACTGCACGGCCGCGGGCAGTCCCAGGACGGCTTCGAAGGCGGCCAGCGGGGTCAGGACGACGACGGCCATGATCACGCCCGCGAGCCGACCGTCGGCCACGGCCCGCACGCCCACGAGGGCGGCCGCCGTGACCGTCAGGCCGGAGACGAGGGCGGTCAGCCCGTCGCCGAGCGCGGTGGCGGTCGCCGCACGCGAGGCGATCCGGGTGAGCACGCCGTCGGCCGCGCGCACCTGTGCCGCCCGGGCAGGCAGTGCGCCCGCGACGGTCAGTTCGGCGGTGCCGGTGAGCAGGTCCGCCGTGCGGGTGGCGAGCAGCCCCCGCGCGGGCGCGAGCCGGTGCTCCGCCCGGCGCGCCACGGCGGCGGTGACCAGCGGGACGCCCACCCCGGCCGTCAGCAGTCCGACGGCCAGCACGGCTCCCGCCTCGGGAAGCAGCCACACCGTGAACGCGACCGACCCGGCCGAGACGACGACGGCCGCGCCGGCGGGCAGCAGCCAGCGCAGCCAGTAGTCCTGCAGGGCGTCCACGTCGGCGACCAGCCGGGTCAGCAGATCGCCCCGCCGGGTCCGGCGGAGCCCGGCGGGCGCCAGCCGCTCCAGCCGCCGGTAGACGGCGACCCTGGTGTCGGCCAGCATCCGTAGCACGGTGTCGTGCGACACGAGCCGCTCCGCGTAGCGGAACACCGCCCGCCCGATGCCGAAGGCGCGGGTCGCCGTCACGGCCACCATCAGATACAGCACCGGCGGCTGCTGCGCGGCCCGTGAGATGAGCCACCCGGAGGTGGCCATGAGACCCACGGCGCTGCCGAGAGCGAGGCTGCCCAGCAGCAGGGCGAGGCCGAGCCGGCCGCGTCGGGCTCCTGCCATGGCGCGAACCCGGGCCGGCACACCGTCGCCATGCCGCACGGCGCCCGGCTCCACCGCCCGCCCGACGGTCGCCGTCGCCGTCGTCGTCCCCTCCGGCAGGACGGGCACGTGCTTGGGCGCGGCCGTCACGGGCTCACGCGGCTCGGTCCCGGCGAGTCGCACCACACGGTCCGCCACCGCCAGCAACGCCGGCCGGTGCACGACGAGCAGCACCGTCCGCCCGGCCGCGAGCCGCCGCACCGCCGCCACGACCTCCGCCTCGGTCTCTCCGTCGAGCGCCGCCGTCGGCTCGTCCAGCAGCAGGACGGGGCGGTCCGCGAGAAACGCACGGGCGAGCGCGAGCCTCTGCCGCTGCCCGGCGGAGAGCCCGGCGCCGTCCTCGCCGAGCACGGTGTCGGCCCCGGCGGGCAGCGCGTCGACGAACTCCAGCGCGCCCGCGTCCGCCAGCGCCCTGCGCAGGGACGCGTCGTCGGCCTCGGGACGCGCCAGCCGTACGTTCTCGGCGATCGTGCCGGCGTAGAGGTGCGGGCGCTGCGGCACCCACGCGATCCGCGACCGCCACTGCTCCAGGTCGGCCTGAGCGAGGTCGACTCCCCCGGCCAGCACCCGCCCCTCGTCCGGCCGTACGAAGCCCAGCAGGGCGTGCAGCAGCGTCGACTTGCCCACCCCGCTCGGGCCCGTCAACGCGACCGTCTCGCCGGGCCCGACGGTGAGGCTCACGCCGGAGACGGCGTCGCCGGAGCGTCCCGGGTAGCGGACGGTCACCGCCTCGAAGGCCACCCCGCCCTCGGTCACCGCGACCGTTCCCGACGCCGGTACCGGAGTCTCCAGCACTGCGAAGATCTCCTCCGCGGCCGCGAGTCCCTCGGCGGCCGCGTGATACTGCGCGCCGACCTGCCGGAGCGGGAGATACGCCTCGGGGGCCAGCACGAGGATCACCAGGCCGATGTACAGGTCCATCTCGCCGTGCACGAGTCGCATGCCGATCGTCACGGCGACGAGGGCCACGGAGAGCGTCGACAGCAGCTCCAGCGCGAACGACGAGATGAACGCGATCCGCAAGGTCCGCATGGTCGCCTGGCGGTACTCGCCGGTGATGCGCCGGATCGACTCGGCCTGCGCCTTGGCCCGTCCGAACACCTTCAGCGTGGGCAGCCCTGCGACGACGTCCAGGAAGTGCCCGGACAGCCGGGACAGCAACCGCCACTGGCGGTCCATCCGCGACTGCGTGGCCCAGCCGATCAGCATCATGAAGACCGGGATCAACGGCAGGGTGCTGACGATGATCGCGGCGGAGACCCAGTCCTCCGTCACGATCCGCGCGACCACCGCCACCGGCACGACCACCGCCAGACCCAGCTGAGGCAGATAGCGCGAGAAGTAGTCGTCGAGGGCGTCCACACCCCGCGTGGCGAGAGCCACCAGCGAACCGGTGCGCTGTCCGCTGAGCCAGCCGGGCCCCAGGGCGGCAGCCCGTTCCATCAGCCGCCCGCGCAGCTCCGACTTCACGGCGGCGCTCGCACGGTGCGCGGCGAGTTCGGTGAGCCAGGCGACCAGCGCCCGACCGACCGCCACGGCGGCCAGCAGCAACAGGGGAGTGCGCAGTTCGGCGACCGACATGCCGTGCTCGAACGCGCCGACCACCGCCCCGGCGATGAGCATGGCCTGAGCGATGACCAGCATCGCTCCGACAGCGCCCAGACCGACGACCGCTACCAGGAAGACGCGTGTGGCGCCGGCGTACCGCAGCAGACGCGGGTCGATCGGTTTCACGTGAAACACCCTCTTCTCGCAGAGCGTGTTTCACGTGAAACGCGCTCGCTCCTCACAGGGGGTGTTTCACGTGAAACCCCCCCGCCCAGGACTCAGTGAGCGGACTCGGCGATGTGCTGCGTACCGATCCGCTTGCGGAACACCCAGTACGTCCAACCTTGGTAGAGCATCACCAGCGGCGCGGCGACTCCCGCGCACCAGGTCATGATCTTCAAGGTGTAGGGGCTCGACGAGGCGTTGGTCACCGTCAGGCTCCAGTCCGCGTTGAGCGTGGACGGCATGACGTTCGGAAAGAGCGTCAGGAAGAGCATCGCCACGGCGGCCACGATGGTGACCCCGGAGAAGGCGAAGGACCAGCCCTCACGCCCCGCCCGGATCGTCACGAGCGCCGCGAGCAGTGCGGCAACCGCCACGACCAGGGCGACCAGGCTCTTGGCGTCACCGCTGTCGATCTGCGTCCACAGCAGGAAGACCAGCGCGACCACAGCGGTCAGGAGGCCCACCTTCAGGGCCAGTTTCCGCGCCCGCTCCCGAATGTCGCCGACGGTCTTGAGCGCCGTGAACACCGCGCCGTGGAAGGTGAAAAGCGTCAGCGTCACCAGGCCGCCGAGCAGCGCGTACGGGTTGAGCAGGTCCCAGACGTCGCCCACGTACTCGAAGTTCCGGTCGATCTTCACGCCCCCCACGATGTTGCCGAACGCGACGCCCCACAGGAACGCGGGCAGCAGCGAGGTCCAGAAGATCGCGGTTTCCCAGTTGCGCTGCCAGTCCTCCTCGGGCCGCTTCGCCCGGTACTCGAAGGCGACGCCGCGCACGATCAGACAGACGAGGATGAGCAGCAGGGGCAGGTAGAACCCCGAGAAGAGGGTGGCGTACCACTCGGGGAAGGCGGCGAAGGTGGCACCGCCCGCGGTGAGCAGCCACACCTCGTTGCCGTCCCAGACCGGCCCGATGGTGTTGATGAGCACCCGCCGCTCGGGCCGGTCGCGGGCGAGCAGCCTGGTGAGGATGCCGACCCCGAAGTCGAAGCCCTCCAGGAAGAAGTAGCCGGTCCACAGGACGGCGATCAGAACGAACCAGACGTCGTGCAGTTCCATGATGGTGCAGCTCCCTCGGCCTAGTAGGAGAAGGCCATCGGCTTGTCGGCGTCACGGGAGTCGCCGCCGATCTTCGTGGGCGGGGTGAGGTCGGACTCGGTGAGCTCGGGCGGGCCGGCCTTCACGTACTTGACCAGCAGCTTGACCTCGATGACGGCGAGGACCGCGTACAGCGCCGTGAAGATGATCATCGAGGTGAGCACCTCGCCCTGGGACACTCCGGGGGAGACCGCGGCGCGGGTCTGCAGGACGCCGTAGACCGCCCAGGGCTGGCGGCCCATCTCGGTGAAGATCCAGCCCCAGGAGTTGGCGATCAGCGGGAAGCCCAGGGTCCAGACCGCCGCCAGCCAGTAGAGCCTGGTCAGCTTGGGGCTCAGCGCCTTGTTCCGGAAGAGCACCACGTGCGGCACCTCGTCCTCGCCGACCCTCAGGTGCTGGGGCAGCAGGAACTTCTTACGGGTGAGCCAGAGCCCGGCCAGTCCGAGCGCGACGGACGTCATGCCGAAGCCGATCATCCAGCGGAAGCCCCAGTAGGCGACCGGGATGTTGGGCCGGTAGTCGCCGGGACCGAACTTCTCCTGTTCGGCCTTGTTCACGTCGTTGATGCCGGGGACGTACGAGCTGAAGTCGTCGTTCGCGAGGAAGGACAGCAGGCCCGGGATCTCGATCGCGACTTTGTTGTGCCCTTCCTCGACGTCGCCGTAGGCGAAGACCGAGAAGGGCGCCGGCGCCTCGCCGTCCCACAGGGCCTCGGCGGCGGCCATCTTCATCGGCTGCTGCTTGAACATGACCTTGCCGAGCACGTCACCGCTGACCGCGGTGAGCAGACCGGCGATGACCACGGTGATCAGGCCAAGCCGCAGCGAGGTCTTCATCACGGGGATGTGCTTCTTGCGGTACAGGTGGAAGGCGGCGATGCCGACCATGAAGGCGCCGCCGGTGAGGAAGGCAGCGGACATGGTGTGGAAGACCTGGCTGAGCGCGGTGTTCTGGGTCAGCACGGCCCAGAAGTCGGTGAGCTCGGCCCGGCCCTTCTCCTTGTTGATCCGGTAGCCGACCGGGTGCTGCATCCACGAGTTGGCGGCGAGGATGAAGTAGGCCGACAGGACCGTGCCGATGGAGACCATCCATATGCAGGCCAGGTGAACCTTCTTCGGCAGCTTGTCCCAGCCGAAGATCCACAGCCCGATGAAGGTGGACTCGAAGAAGAAGGCGATGAGGGCCTCGAAGGCCAGCGGCGCGCCGAAGACGTCGCCGACGAAGCGCGAGTAGTCGGACCAGTTCATGCCGAACTGGAACTCCTGCACGATGCCGGTGACGACGCCCATCGCGATGTTGATCAGGAAGAGCTTGCCCCAGAACTTCGTCGCCCTCAGGTACTTCTCGTTCTCCGTCCGCACCCAGGCGGTCTGCAACCCGGCGGTGAGGGCCGCGAGGGAGATCGTCAGGGGAACGAAGAGGAAGTGGTAGACGGTGGTGATGCCGAACTGCCAGCGCGCCAGTGTCTCCGGTGCCAGAGCCAGGTCCACGTCGTCACTCCTAACCTCACGCTCGTGGATCACGCTTGTGAAAGCGTTCACATTCACAAGCTAGTATGCCGCAAGGATTTTCGACATGCCGAAGGGGGGTCCCCTTACCCGCGGGAACCCCCCTGCCGACTGCCTGCCGACCGCCTGTCTAGCGCCTCTGACCAGCAGCGATCCGCTGGTCAAGGCATCACAGGTCCTTGCGGAACCCCTCCGCCACCTTCAGGAAGATGTCGTTCGCCTCGGTCTCTCCGACCGTCACCCGCACGCCCTCGCCGGGGAACGGCCGCACCACGACACCCGCCTGCTCACACGCCCCCGCGAAGGGCACCGTGTGCTCGCCGAGCCGCAGCCACACGAAGTTGGCCTGCGTCTCGGGCACCGTCCAGCCCTGCGCGCGCAATCCCTCGACCACGCGCAGACGCTCGCACACCAGCGAGCCGACCCGGCCGAGCAGCGCGTCCTCGGCGCGCAGCGAGGCGATGGCGGCTTCCTGCGCCAGCTGGCTCACCCCGAACGGCACCGCCGTCTTGCGCAGCGCCTCCGCCACCGGCTCGTGGGCGATGGCGAAGCCGACACGCAGGCCCGCCAGGCCGTAGGCCTTGGAGAAGGTCCGCAGAACGCAGACATGCGGCCTCTTCCGGTACAGCTCGACACCGTCGGGCACCTCGGGGTCGCGGATGAACTCCCGGTAGGCCTCGTCGAGCACCACCAGCACGTCACTCGGCACACGGTCGAGGAACCGCTCCAGCTCGGCCCGCCTGACCACGGTGCCGGTGGGGTTGTTGGGGTTGCAGACGAAGATCAACCGGGTCCGGTCGGTGATCGCGTCGGCCATCGCGTCCAGATCGTGCACGTCACCCGGGGTCAGCGGCACCTGCACGGCCTTGGCGCCACTGATCTGCGTGATGATCGGATAAGCCTCGAAGGAACGCCAGGCGTACATCACCTCGTCCCCCGGGCCCGCGGTCGCCTGGACGAGCTGCTGGGCGACGCCCACGGAACCGGTGCCCGTGGCCAGATGGGAGGCGGGCACCCCGAAGCGCTCGGCGAGCTCGTTCACCAGGCCCGTGCAGGCCAGGTCGGGGTAACGGTTGAACGAGGCGGCCGCGGCCGTCACGGACTCCATCACGCCCGGCAGTGGCGGATAGGGGTTCTCGTTGGAGGACAGCTTGTAGGCCACGGGACCGCCGACCATGGCCGGCTTGCCCGGCTTGTAGGTGGGGACCCCCTCCAGCTCGGCGCGCAGCTTGGGGCTCGTCTCGCTCACCGCAGTCCTCCTCATGACCACCACCGGCTTCAATACTGCTCACCTTATGAGGATTCGGCCCCCGTGCGAACAGGTCGTCGGCCGGAGATCGCCGCCCGGAACGCGCAGACCACGCAGGGCGGACGGGAGGGACGACGGAGGAACCGCGCAGCGACCGCCGGGTGGACGACGCAAGGAGGCCCGGGGGACCTCTACGACTTCTGAGGACGAAGGGCACGAAGGCGTACTCGTCGGGGGGCGCGCTGCACATATATCTACGCGCCGGTGGCTCACTCCGTGGCGCGCATCCCTCGTGCAGGTGAGTTGAGACCTCTTCGAAACATCGGTGCCTTGGCAGGCTCATCCGTGCCGACACGTCACGTACTGGCACAGAAACGATCAATTGGCTTTGTTTCCAAGGCAATTGGCCCCCACAAGCCTTGCAGAAACGTGCCTGTCAACGCGTGCATATGCGTCCGCCCTACCCCACCTGATGAGCCCTACTATCGGCTCGCCATGACAGCAGCAGGGAAGCACCAGGTGAGCCGCGCGGAAACCTCACGCCGAGGCAGCCGACCGGGCCGGGCGGGCATCAGGGACGTGGCCGCCGCCGCCGGAGTCTCCATCACGACCGTCTCCGACGCCCTCAACGGCAAGGGCAGGCTCCCAGACGCCACCCGACGCCATGTCCGCGAGGTCGCCGACCGACTGGGCTACCGCCCCTCCGCGGCCGCCCGAACCCTTCGTACCGGCAAGTCGGGCCTCATCGGCCTGACCGTGACCACGTACGGGGATGAACCTTTCACCTTCACCGAGTTCGCGTACTTCGCGGAGATGGCGCGCGCCGCGACCTCGGCCGCGCTCGCCCGCGGCTACGCACTCGTCATCCTCCCGGCGACCTCACGGCACGACGTGTGGTCGAACGTCGCCCTGGACGGCACGGTCGTCATCGACCCCTCCGACCACGACCCGGTGGTCAGCGAACTGGTCCGGCAGGGCTTACCGGTCGTCTCCGACGGCCGCCCGGCCGGCACGCTCCCGGTCACCGCCTGGGTGGACAACGATCACGAGACCGCCGTCCTCGACATCCTCGACCACCTGGCCGACGCCGGCGCCCGCCGCATCGGCCTCCTCACCGGCACGACGACCGACACCTACACGCACCTGTCGACCAGCGCGTATCTGCGGTGGTGCGAGCGGGTGGGCCAGGACCCCGTCTACGAGGCCTACCCCGCCCACGACCCCTGCGCCGGCGCCGTGGCAGCCGACCGGCTGCTGGCCCGCCCCGACCGCCCCGACGCCGTCTACGGCCTGTTCGACCCCAACGGCACGGACCTGCTGGCCGCCGCCCGCCGCTACGGGCTGCGGGTGCCGGAGGATCTGCTGATCGTCTGCTGCAGCGAGTCCACGGTGTACGCCAACACCGAGCCGCCCGTGACGACCCTCTCGCTGAAGCCGCGCCGCATCGGAACAGCGGTCGTCCAACTCCTCATCGACGCGATCGAGGGCGTGGATGCGGACGGGCCGGTCGAGCAGGTGGTCCCGACCGAGCTGATCGTGCGGACCTCGTCCCAGCGACGCCCCCCTCGGACGACGGTCAGCCCGCCGAGGGGCCCGGAGGGGAAGTAGGCCGAGCAGCTGCCGCCGTCCCGCCGCCGTCCCGTCGTAGTTCTCCAACGGGGGTGGGACGGTGCCGGGTTCGGGTTCGCGCTCGGGTTCACGTCCGGGTTCGCGTCCGGGTTCGGTTCGGGTTCGGGCTCACGTCCGGGGTCGGGTTCGGGTTCGGGCCCATGTCCGGGGTCGGGTTCGGGTTCGGGCTGATGTCCGGGTTCGGGTTCGGGTTCGGGCTGATGTCCGGGTTCGGGTTCGGGTTCACGTCCGGGTTCGGGGTCACGTCCGGGGCCGGGTTCGGCGGCGTTCGTCACCGGCGGCGTTCGTCAACGTAGGTGGGCGAGTGGCGCGTATGGGCGATTTCCGTTCCGCCTCCCGGCCGGGAATCGGCGCCCCCGGCTCCCGCTCGCGGCCGCCGTCCACCGTCTGCGGTCCACAGCCCGCAGGCCCGCAGGCCCCGGAAGGGGGACCGCCGCAGAGCACCGTTTGTCCCGGCGGAGCCTGTCGTGGAGGTGGGGCGCGGGCAGGGGCGCGGTGTGTTCCCTGTGAGTTCCGACTGCCGAAGCCCGGTCCAATCGGGGCGAAAGCCGCGATGAACTGGAGCCTTGCTCCGATTCACCACCCCTGGGTCATCACACGGCACGATCCGCATTCCTATGATGGGCGCACGGCACCGCGGGCCGCTGCGACCAAGCAGCCCGAAGGGTGCAGATGCGGCGCGATGGTGGAGGGGTCTGATGACTCAGGGGGCCGGTCAGGGACCCGAGGTGGAGCGGACGGCGACGTTGCGCGACTTCCGGGTGCCCGCGTACGTCAACGAGACCGGTCCGTACGACCACGGCACACAGCCCGGCGACGCGGCGCCGCCCCTCGACGAGCCGCTGGAGCATCCCGACGGCTACACGCCCACCCAGCGCGATTTGCCCGTCATCAACCGCCGCGGCGACACCCTCCAGGTGGCCGTGGACCCGGCGACCGCGCAGGCTCCGCTGCCCGCGACCGGCCCTGGCCCGCTCTTCGTCGTCGGCGACGTGCACGGTTACCTCGACGAACTGGTGGCCGCACTGCAGGAGAAGGGCCTGATCGACGACGCCGGCAACTGGTGCGCGGGCACCGCCCGGCTGTGGTTCCTCGGCGACTTCACCGACCGCGGGCCGGACGGCATCGGCGTCATCGACCTCGTCATGCGGCTGTCCGCCGAGGCCGCCGCCGCCGGCGGATACTGCAAAGCCCTCATGGGCAACCACGAACTGCTGCTGCTCGGGGCCAAGCGCTTCGGCGACACGCCCGTCAACTCCGGCGCCGGCACCGCCACCTTCCAGGCGGCCTGGCTGCTCAACGGCGGCCAGAAGTACGACATGGACCGTCTCCAGGATCACCACCTTCAGTGGATGGCCCGGCTCGACGCCGTCGAGGAGGTCGACGGTCATCTGCTCGTCCACTCCGACACCACCGCCTACCTCGACTACGGCGACTCGATCGAGGCCGTCAACGACACCGTCCGCGAAACGATCACGCGCAACGACGCGGACGAGGTGTGGGACCTGTTCCGCAAGTTCACCAAGCGCTTCTCGTTCCGCGACGAAGGGGGCGCCGCCGCCGTCCGCTCCCTGCTCGATACGTACGGCGGCACCCGCATCGTTCACGGGCACAGCCCGATTCCCTATCTGCTCGGCGAGGTCGGCTCCGAGGAGGACGAGGACAGCGGCGGCCCCCACGTCTCGGGCCCGCACGTCTATGCGGACGGACTGGCCATCGCGATGGACGGGGGCGTGACGATGGCCGGCAAACTGCTGGTCCAGCAACTTCCCCTGGACGTCTGAGCGTTCCGGCAAGGCTCGCCGGCGGCCCCTCGGGGTCTTTCTCGGACCTTCGCGGGGCCTCCTCGGGAGCTATCTCGGGAGCCCTTCTCGGTGGCTTCAGGGTTTTCCCAGGGTCTTCTCGACGACCGACGCGCCTCGTTCCGGGATCACTCGCGACACCCGAGGCCGGGGGCCAATTTCGGCAAACCCCCTGTCACCCCATGCCGTCGCCGCTCTACCATCGGCTTATCCGTAGCAGGCTCCCCTCCGTTTCTGCCCGACGGCTCGTTGGCATGCGAGCCCCAAGCCCTACGGAGCATCGGGGGATGCACATGAACAGCGTTCCGCAGCACCTGCACAGCGAGGACCGCCAAGAGTACGAGCGGATCCTCGAAGAGGCGCTGCGCTCCGCCCCACACCACCCGGACCTCGTCGCTGTGGGACAGCGGCTCAACTCCGAGCAACTGCGCACCATGGCGCTCAACGCCTCCGCGCTCATAGCGGTGGCCGCGGCGGCCGAGTACCAGCACTACGTGAAAGTCCGCGAGGAACTGCGCCACCCCGCGCCGTCGACCGCGACGGCCACGCCCGAGTCCGCTCCCGTCGAGCCGGGCGCGGCCACGATGGACCTGACCACGACCATGGGTGATGCGGCCGAGGCCGCCGGGGCGGGCGCCGTCGCCGCCGTCCTCACCCCCGTACTCGCCGGAACCGCGGCGGTGATCTTCCTTCTGGTCGGGTACGTCCTCAGGGCACTCGCCCCCGAACAGGGGTTCGCCCGGACCATGGTCGCGGCCGGCTGGGCGTTCGGTGCGGTCGCCGCCGCCGCGATCCTCGTCGCCACCGTCGCTCTGCTGCTCACCGCCCTGCGCAACCGGCCCTCTCTGGAGGCCGGGCCGTACGGCGAGCTGAACGAGGAGGTCAGCCGGGCCAAGGAAGCCTGGCGCGAAGCCCTGCTCGAACGCGGCATCCTGCCGTTCCTCCGGGAGGCTCTCGCGGATCCCGGCACGGCGACCGCCCTGGACACCGAACCCAACCCACCGGCTCCCACCGGTCGCCTCCCGAAGATCGGTTACGGCCGCCCGGGCTTCAGCAGCCCCGACGACGGCCGCTCCACCGGTCCTCGTCCGAGCTTCAGCAGCCCCGACTACTCGAGCCCCGATTTCGGCGGCCCGGAACACCACCCGGAATAGGCACCACTGCGACACAGGCCGGAGGAGGGCGGGCCGTACCGCGCCGCGTCGGGCCGGATGGGGCTGAATTGGGCCGGCCCGTATTGCGCCGGGTCGGCTCGGGCCGGACGGGGCCCGCGCTGCACCGGTCCTGAACCTGTCGGCCAGGGGCCCGCGCTGCTTCCGGTCCTGAACCTGTCGGCCTGGGCACATCGGCTCCGCCCGCACCGGCCCGGGGCCCCTCCCTGCGGGCTTCCGTGCGGCCCGGCGTCTCATCAGAGGATGCCGGCCCGCGTCGCCGCCTTGATCCAGTCGGGGAACTCGGACAAGAGCCGGTCATAGAGCTCCTGGTCGGGGACAGTGCTGATGTCGTCCACCGCGAAGAATCCCACGTTGTCGACGCGCCGCCCGGGCAGCGTATCGAACCGCTCCAGCACCCCGTAGTCGGATCGCCCGAGCCCCACGAACTGCCAGAAGATCGGCTCCTCGACCGCAGCCCTCAGCTCCCGCTCGATCGCCGCGTCGCGGTAGACCCCGCCGTCGGAGAAGAACAGCACCAAGGTCGGAGCGCTCGCCGGATTCTCTCGCACATAGGCTCTGACCTGGGCGATCGCCTTCTGCTCCTCGTTCTGGATGCCGACCGTGCGCATGTCGACCTGCCCGGGCTCCAGCCCCTTGCGGGGCTTCTTGGACCGACGGAAGAGACTCATCTCACCCACCCGCACATGCAGCCGCAGCCACTCGGGGAGTTCACCCAGGCGCAGGTCGGGCAGACGCGCGGCCTCACTGGCGAACGTCCAGGCCTGCATCTCACCGTCGTCGTCGAGCTGGGCCGCCACCGCAGCCATCCGCTCCACGACGTCCGCCACCACGCCCTTGGAGTACAGGAACGACATGGACCCGGAGGCGTCGAGGACCAGCAGGATGCGCGCGCTGATGCCGGTCGCCCCGCGCTTGCTGAGGCTGACGGCGACCTGCTCCTTCCGCAACGACAGCCGCTTGCGCATGTCGACGGGAAGCCGCTCCTCGCCCTTCGTCAGACGAGGCTCTGAAAACGGACCCGCCGCGGTCGACTCCGGGCGGACGACCGAAGGCGGCGCCGGACGGACGGCCGGGGGCGATTGCGGGCGGCTGGGCAGCGGCACGTCCGCACGGGCGGGTGTCGGCGACCCGGGCTGAACGGGCGACACAGGCGGAACGGTCGTCGCGTCCGGTTCCTCGTCGACCGTGATCCCGAAGTCGATGGCCAGTCCCGCCAGTCCGGAGGCGTACCCCTGTCCGACCGCGCGGAACTTCCACCGGCCTTCGCGCTGGTACAACTCACCCCCGATGAACGCCGTCTCCGTGCCGGCCTGCATGTCGAAGCGAGCCATCTCATACCCACCGCCCGTACCGAACAGCCGCAGCATCAAACCGGTCACCTGCCCGAAGGTGCCGCCGTCGGCGGACGCGCACAGCACCACCCGGGTGATCGCCCCCTCCAGCGAGCGGAGATCGACGTCGACGGCATCGGTGATGACGCCGGCGGCACGACGCTTGCCGACGTGCCGCACGGCGCCGGACGCATGCAGCGGCTGGTTGTAGAAGACGAAGTCCCCGTCGTTGCGGACCCGCCCGTCGTCGGTCAACAGCAACGCCGAGACGTCGATGTCCGGCCCGCCGACGCCCTCGGCCCAGCTGAGTTCGACCCGGACATCCGGTGAGTCGACCGGCAGATTGGCACTCTTGCTCATGGATCGCGCTGTCATGGAGGCAAGTCTGCCGAGTCGACGTCCGACTTCAATGAACGAACAAGCACGTCACCTGTACCCGTTGATCCGTCCATCGGCCCCCTCGGTAGGTGCTTCGTTCGGTTCCCCCGTCAGCTCCCCCAGCACTGCCGGTTCGGGGATGCGCCCGAACCGACAGCACCGACGGCACCGACGAGGATCGACGAGGATCGATCAGGACCGTCCGGTCAGTCGGCCAGCGGCAGGTACACCCGGTTCCCGTTCGCGGCGAACTCCTTCGATTTCGCCAGCATCCCCTCGGCGATCTCGTCGGCCGAGGCGCCCTCTGTGGCCCCGGCGCCGAACCGCTCCGTGATGCTCTGGCTGATCTTCATCGAGCAGAACTTCGGCCCGCACATCGAGCAGAAGTGCGCCGTCTTCGCGGGCTCGGCCGGCAGCGTCTCGTCGTGGAACTCCCGTGCTGTGTCCGGGTCGAGAGCAAGGTTGAACTGGTCCTCCCAGCGGAACTCGAACCGCGCGTCGGACAGCGCGTCGTCCCATTCCTGCGCACCGGGGTGGCCCTTGGCGAGGTCGGCTGCGTGGGCGGCGATCTTGTAGGTGATGACGCCGGTCTTGACGTCGTCGCGGTTGGGCAGGCCCAGGTGTTCCTTGGGCGTGACGTAGCAGAGCATGGCCGTGCCCCACCAGGCGATCATCGCGGCGCCGATGCCGGAGGTGATGTGGTCGTACGCCGGCGCGACGTCCGTGGTCAGCGGGCCGAGCGTATAGAACGGAGCTTCATCACAGATCTCCTGCTGAAGGTCGATGTTCTCCTTGATCTTGTGCATCGGGACATGGCCCGGGCCTTCGATCATCGTCTGTACGTGAAAACGCTTGGCGATCGTGTTGAGTTCCCCGAGCGTCCTCAACTCAGCGAACTGGGCCTCGTCGTTGGCGTCCGCGATCGACCCCGGACGCAGGCCGTCACCGAGCGAGTAGGTGACGTCGTAGGCGGCGAGAATCTCGCAGAGTTCCTCGAAGTTCTCGTACAGGAAGGACTCCTTGTGGTGCGCCAGGCACCAGGCCGCCATGATCGAGCCGCCGCGCGAGACGATGCCGGTCTTGCGGTTGGCCGTGAGCGGGACGTACGCAAGACGGACTCCGGCGTGGACCGTCATGTAGTCGACGCCCTGTTCGGCCTGCTCGACGACCGTGTCCTTGTAGATCTCCCAGGTCAGCTCTTCGGCGCGACCGTCGACCTTCTCCAGCGCCTGGTACAGCGGCACCGTGCCGATGGGGACGGGGGAGTTGCGCAGCACCCACTCGCGAGTGGTGTGGATGTTGCGTCCGGTGGACAGGTCCATGACCGTGTCGGCGCCCCACCGGGTCGCCCAGGTCATCTTCTCGACCTCCTCCTCGATGGAGGAGGTCACGGCCGAGTTGCCGATGTTGGCGTTGACCTTCACCAGGAACCGCTTGCCGATGATCATCGGCTCGATCTCCGGGTGATTGACGTTGGCCGGCAGCACCGCACGGCCTGTTGCGATCTCCTCGCGGACCACTTCGGGAGAGACGTTCTCCCGGATGGCCACGAACTCCATCTCGGGCGTGATCTCCCCCTGGCGCGCATAGGCGAGCTGGGTGACCGCCTTGCCGTCCCGGCTGCGGCGCGGGAGCCGCGGCCGGCCGGGAAAGACTGCGTCGAGGTTGCGCAGACCACCGCGCGGCGCGGTGTGCTTGATGCCGTCGTCCTCGGGGCGGACCGGACGGCCGGCATACTCCTCGGTGTCTCCGCGGCCGATGATCCAGCTCTCACGCAGCGGCGAGAGCCCCCTGCGGACGTCGGTCTCGACGAGAGGATCGGTGTACGGGCCGGACGTGTCGTACAGCGTGACCGACTTCCCGTTGGTGAGGTGCACCTGACGGACCGGCACCCGCAGATCGGGGCGAGTGCCCTCGACGTACCCCTTGTGCCAGCCGATGGACTTCCTGGCCTCCGCATCGGCGACGTCGACCGCGTTCTCGCTGGTCGCGTCCTGCATGGAGGCAGGCGTGCGTGCGTCCTTCTTGGTCATGAGACCTACTCCCTACGCCGGCATTACCCGGTAACAGGTTCGGCGGTCGACGCAGCGGCTACCGTCTGCCGACGTTTCCTGTGAAACCTCACTCGCCGTGAGACGTTCCACGTGAAACATCGCGAAAACGGAGGTCAGCGCCCTCTCAGCCCGGTGCTCCGAGCTCCCGCGTGTGCAAAAGTGCCTCCACGCTAGCGTCAATTCGGGCGCGGTGAACAGAGGGCCCCCTTCGTTCTTGCGATGATCGGTCGGTGACCACGACACCCCATCCCCCGCTTCCGCCCGAGCCGCGCCGTCGGTCGGGTACCGGAAACGGCCCCGCCGACGGTCCCGGTCCCGCGCAGGAGCCGGGGTATGCGGGAGGACTGGGCGGCCTGGCCCGCGGTCGAGCCCCCGGTCATCAGGGCCCGGCCTCCGGGCCCGACCGCGCCCCTGCCCCTGCTGGTCCCGGCCCTGAGCCCGAACGCGGGTACGGGTACGGATACGGCAGCGGCAGGCATGGCGATGGTGGCGGTGACAGCCACGAGAGCCGTCATGGGTACGCATACGGTCCCGGTCCCAGCACCGGCACCGGCGGCGGCACCGGTCAGGGCATGGGATCCGGGGGCGGGCACGGGGCCGGTTACGGCGGTGCACATGACCCCGGCCACGGCGAGGAGCAGCATGCCCAGGAGCGCAGCGACGGGCGCGGGCCCGGTCAGGGCGAGGGGCAAAGGCCCGCGCACGAAGAGGGCCACGGGCATGCCCACGGCCACAGCCACAGTCACGGCCCGGCCGCGCCCGTCTCCCGGCACCTGCGCAAGGTCATCGCTGCCATCCTCATCCCGTTCGGCGCCGCGGTGCTGGTCGGGCTCGTGGTGCTGTGGCCCGGCGGCGCCCCGGCGCACGAACGCACCGGGGTCGGCTTCGATCGGCAGACTCAACAGGCCACGGTCACCAAGGTCGTGAGCGTGAGCTGCGCCTCGGTGAACGCCTCGGGCGACACTCCGACCGGCGACACCTCCACAGCCGAGGGCTCCTCGGCGCAGCAGCAGGCGAGCGGCATCTGCAAGAGGGCCACGATCCGGGTGGACACCGGCCACGACAAGGGCCGTACGTTCGCCGAGATCATCCAGCCGGACCAGACCCGGCAGTTGGACCAGGGCGAGAAGGTGGTGGTCGCCTACGAGCCTTCGGCGCCGAGGGAGCTGCAGTACTCGGTCACCGACGTGAACCGCCGCATCCCGATGTCGGTGCTGGCCATCGTCTTCGCCGTGGCCGTCGTGATCGTCGGGCGGCTTCGGGGCGTGATGGCGCTGGTCGCGCTGGCCATCAGCTTCCTGGTGCTGAACTTCTTCGTGTTGCCGGCGATCCTGCAGGGCTCGAACCCGTTGGTGGTGGCCGTGGTGGGGGCGAGCGCCATCATGCTGATCGCGCTCTATCTGTGTCACGGTCTGTCGGCCCGCACCTCCGTCGCGGTACTCGGCACGCTCGTCTCCCTGCTGCTCATCGGCGTCCTCGGCTCGGTCTTCATCGACTGGGCGTCCCTGACCGGCAACACGGACGACAACACCGGCCTGATCCATGGCCTGTATCCGTCCATCGACATGAGCGGCCTGCTGCTCGCCGGCGTCATCATCGGCTCGCTCGGGGTCCTCGACGACGTGACGGTCACGCAGACGTCAGCGGTCTGGGAACTGCACGAGGCCAATCCGTCGATGGGCCGACGCGGGCTCTACCGGGCCGGCATCCGCATCGGCCGCGACCACATCGCCTCGGTGGTCAACACGCTCGTCCTCGCCTACGCCGGCGCCGCCCTGCCGCTGTTGCTGCTCTTCTCGATCGCGCAGAGCAGTGTGGGCGCCGTCGCCAACAGTGAGCTGGTGGCGGAGGAGATCGTGCGCACGCTCGTGGGGTCGATCGGCCTGGTGGCCTCGGTGCCGGTGACGACACTTCTGGCCGCTCTCGTGGTCTCCGCCGATCGTCCGGGAACCGACGCGGCGGCCGTGGCGGCTCCGAAGGCGCCTGCCGCGGGTGCGCTGGGTCCGGTGAGTTCCGCGGACCCGGTGGGTGCTGGGGCTTCGGTGGCTGCGCCGACCGGTCCGGCGCCGGCCTGGGGCGGCCGGGGCAAGCGCCGCAAACGCTGACCCGGCCGGACCACGCCCAGCCCCCGAATGGGAGCCGGGCGCTCGCCCGACGGACCGGTGGGACCGTGGGAGCGGCGAGTGGCATGCGTGGTGCCGGCGGCACCGGCAACACCGCGGAGAAGCGTTACTGCGCGCCCGCACCCGGTGACGGAGCTCTCCGTTGCCGCTCGCCGCCGCTCGCCGCCACTTAGTCAGCCCGCGCTCTGTTCCTCCGCCAGAATGCGGCCCAGCGCCTCGTCCAGATGCGCGTCGAAGTCGGCGAGCGCCCCCTCCTGCCCCAGAGGCACCAGCTTGTCGGTGCGATCGAGGAAGGCCACCAGAGGGGCCGCCGAGGAGCGGAACACAGCCTGGTCCCCACAGACCTGAAGCCGGATCAGGACCTCTCCGAGCACGTCCGGATCCACGGGCGAGACGCGGACGTCGCCCTCACCGCACGGCCTGCCCACTCCGTCGATGAGCAGTTCTCGACCGAAGGCCCAGGTCACCGGGGCGTCGCCGGGCAAATGGAAGGTGAGCCGCACCGCGTAGGGATCGCACGACTCGTAGCCCAGCTCCACCGGGATGCGGAACGAGAGATCCTCGGACACGAGGAAGCTCATCATGACCTCTGCCTGTACTGCCTGCACGGACTCGCGCATCGCCTAACCCCGTCATTTGCCGTCGATTGGCCGGGAATGAACCTTCTGACACTGCAGGCATCTTGCTGAACGTACACAACAGATCACAAGGAGTGAGTTTTCAGATACTGATAGAGATGGCGAGGGAGCCCAGCAGGCGTCCGACCTCGTTCTGCAGTTGGCGGGCCGCGGCGTGCAGCCGGTCGGCATGATGGGCGGGCAGCGAGATGGCCATCGTCGCCGCCGTGGTGCCCACGGTGATCGGAATGGCGGCGCACACGGTGCCCAGCGCGTACTCCTGTCGTTCGACGACCGGTTCCATGCGCGGCATCCGCTCCAGGCGCCGCAGCAGGGTGTGGTTGTCCCGCACGGTGTACGGGGTGATCGACCGCGCCGCGTAGCGGCTCAGGTGGTCCCGGCGGGCGTCCTCGTCCAGTTGGGAGAGCAGGCACTGGCCGATGGCGTGGGCGTGTCCCGTCTCGCGGAAGTCGGCCCATTCCTCGACCGCCGGGTTGCCCGGGGTGTCGGAGACGCACATGATCTCGATCTCGCCGTCCCGATACCGTGCGTAGTACACGGGGACACCGATCGAATCGCGCCATTGAGCGAGCGTGTCGGCGACGGTGCTGCGACGTTTCTGCGCCGCTCCGCTGCTGCCGAGTCGTTCGGCGGCGTCACCGAGGAAGAACAGACCCTTGTCCCGGCGCAGATAGCCCTCGTGCACAAGAGTGCGCAACAGGTGGTAGGCCGTGGGCAGGGCGAGACCGGTCTCACGGGCCAGTTGCTTCGCCGGGGCTCCGAACTCGTGCTCGGCGACGGTTTCCAGCAGCCGCATGGCGCGCTGCACGGATCCGATCAAGGTGGCCGCCGAGTGGGGCTGCTCGGGGTCGGCCGCGTTCGGCGGGCGCTGGAGCGGAGGTACGAGGGAACGCGGTGGGGTGGGGGGTGCATACGGTTGCGCGGTTGCGGTGTCGACCGTGGGCAAGGGGGCTCCCGAGGCGCGAGGGGGCGGTCCGTGCGGGGGGACACGGGAGGGGGCGTACGCCGCTCGCGGGGCGTCGTCCCCGCGTCGAGTTCCGGACTTTAACCGTCTGCCACCGCTTGCAGACCGGCTGTGGGAAAACTTCCCCCGGCCGAGGGAACCGGTGATTCCTGTTACCGATCACCGGTCTCCGGCACCGCTCACCCGCCCGCGCCTCACCAGTCGCTGCGCGACGACGAACTCGACATGAACTTACGTACGACATAGATCAGTCCGCCGACCAGCGCCACGAAGACCAACAGCTTGAAGAGCAGGCCGATCACGAAGCCGACGACGCTGGCTATCAGCCCGCCGAACACGACCAGGGCGATGACCGGCACCGCGACCCACTTCACCCACCACGGCAGTCCCGTGAAGATCTCTTGCATCGCTCTCGTCCTCATCCTCTTCGATCGACGTCCGGCGCTCGTGTCGCGCCGGATCCTTTCGATGTCCTGCGTCGATGCTAGGGCCGAAGAGGGCACGGACGGGGTCCTCGCATCCCTTGTCCTCCCCTGATCGAACCCTTAGGGAACCCCGAGACGGCGCGTCGGCTGGGAGACGGAGAAGCTCAGCCCTCGGGCGGCGAGAACACCACCAGGACCCGCAGATCCTCGCTGATGTGATGGAACTTGTGGGCGACGCCCGCCGGGACGTACACCACGCTCCCGCGGGCCACCTGCGTGGTCTCCAGGCCGACGGTGATCGAGGCGCGCCCGCTCACCACGAAGTACACCTCGTCCTGCTGGTGCGGGCTCTGGGGATCATGCGTGCCGGCGTCGAGCGCGTACAGCCCGACAGACATGTTGCGCTCACGCAGAAACTGCAGATAGGCACCGTCGTTGGCGGCTCGCTCCGCCTCCAGTTCATCCAACCGGAATGCCTTCATCGATCTTGTCCGCTCTCGTCCGGTGCTCGTTGGCGATCTCTCTGCCACGATCAGACACATGATGAATTTCGTAGTCAAGACGATCGCCAACGCAGGCGCCCTGGCGGTCGCCGTCTGGCTGCTCGACAAGATCACCCTGACCGGTGACAGCACGGGCAAGAAGATCGGCACCCTCCTTGTCGTCGCCTTGCTCTTCGGTCTGGTGAACTTCCTGGTCAAGCCGGTCGTCAAGGTGCTGACCTTCCCCCTGTTCATCCTCACGCTGGGGCTGATCACCCTGGTGGTCAACGCCCTGATGCTGCTGCTCACTTCATGGCTGGCCGACAAGCTCGACGTGAGCTTCCATGTGGAGGGCTTTTGGACCGCCGTCCTGGGCGGCCTGATCATCTCGGTCGTCTCGTGGGCGCTCAACGTCGTGATGCCCGACGAGGACTGAGCCGGCGATGACCTACCGCGTCTGTTTCGTCTGCACCGGCAACATCTGCCGTTCGCCGATGGCCGAGTCGGTCTTCCGCGCGCGGGTCGAGGACGCGGGTCTCGACGGGCTGGTCGAGGTCGACAGCGCCGGGACGGGCGACTGGCACGAGGGCGAGAACGCCGACCCCCGCGCCCTGTCCGTACTGGAGGAGCACGGCTACGCGCTCGACCACACGGCCCGTCGCTTCGAGCCGTCCTGGTTCGCCCGCCTCGACCTGGTGATCGCCCTGGACTCCGGTCACCTCAGGGCGCTGCGCCTTCTCGCGCCAACCGTGCAGGACGCCGCGAAGGTGCGGCTCCTTCGTTCCTACGACCCCGCCGCGGCCGACCAGGATCTCGACGTCCCCGACCCTTATTACGGGGGCCGCGACGGCTTCGAGGAGTGCCTTGAGATGGTGGAGGAGGCGAGCACCGGTCTGCTCGCCGCTGTGCGTGACGACGTGGAAGGACAGGTGGCATGAGCGGTTCCGCTACGACCGGGGGGATCTCCCCGGGTTCCGGCGACGGCACGCGCGCGGTGCGGGCCGGACTGCCCGAGCCGGTGAAGTACGAGCCCACCCTTCCCGGCCCGGTCTTCGCGGCGCACTTCCACCTGCCGGGCGAGCCGACGGGCCCGTACACCTACGGTCGTGACGAGAACCCGACCTGGACGCACCTGGAGCACGCGATCGGCGAACTGGAGGCGCCGGGGGAGGACGGCGTCGAGACGCTCGTGTTCGCCTCCGGCATGGCCGCGATCTCCTCGGTGCTCTTCTCGCAGCTGCGCGCCGGGGACGCGGTCGTACTGCCCAGCGACGGTTACCAGGCGCTGCCGCTGGCCCGCGCTCAGCTGGAGGCGTACGGCATCGAGGTGCGCACCGCGCCGACCGGCTCGGACGCCCAGATCGAGGTGCTCGACGGCGCGAAGCTGTTGTTGATCGAGTCCCCCTCGAACCCGGGGCTCGACGTGTGCGACATCCCCAGGCTCGCCGAGGCGGCACACGCGCGTGGCGCGCTGGTGGCCGTGGACAACACCCTCGCCACTCCGCTCGGGCAACGCCCGCTGGAGCTCGGCGCCGACTTCTCCGTGGCCAGCGGAACCAAGCAGCTCACCGGTCACGGAGACATCCTCCTCGGCTATGTCACCGGACGAGCCGGCGAGCCGATGACGGCCGTACGACGCTGGCGCAAGATCGTCGGGGCGATCCCCGGGCCCATGGAAGCCTGGCTCGCACACCGCTCGATCGCCACGCTCCAGATGCGCGTCGACCGGCAGGACGCCACCGCCCTGGCCGTCGCCGAGGCCCTGCGCGGCAGGCCCGAGGTGAGCGGGCTGCGGTATCCGGGGCTGCCCGACGATCCCTCCCACAAGATCGCCGCGCAGCAGATGCGCCGATACGGGTGCGTGGTCTCCTTCACGCTGGCCACACGCGCACGAGCCGAGCGATTCCTGGACGCGCTGCGCCTCGTGGACGAGGCGACGAGCTTCGGCGGGGTGCGCTCCACCGCTGAGCGGCGCGGACGCTGGGGCGGGGACGCCGTGCCGGAGGGCTTCATCCGACTGTCCGTCGGCGCCGAGGATCCCGAGGACCTGGTGGCGGACGTGCTGCGCGCGCTGCGGGAATCGGAGCGGTGATGGGTTTACGGAGGCCCTGTCCGGACCCCGCTGACCGCGGCGGACGGTCCGAGCCTCCCCCCTCGTGGCTCGGACCGTCCTCGGTTCTGCGCGCGAAGAACCGCGCGAACCAGGCTAGTTGGAGCGGCAACTGGGCCGGCCCCTGTTTCTGCGGCAGGCCCGCGGTGTGACCCCGACGAGCATCGGGGACGAGCTCGCCCACAAGGCCGCTCCCCATCTCGACGCTCTGGTGGAGATCGCCGAGACCGGCCTCGACGACGAGTCCTCCGTACGGACCTTGCACCTGGCCGGCCCTCCGGAGTTCACCGCCGAACGGGCTCTTCCCGCGCTCACCGAACTGTCCGGCGACGATGGTCAGCGCTTCGCCCTGCGCGCCTCGTTCGGTAACGCCGAGGAGGTTCTGGAGGGGCTGGCCGCAGGGCACCACGACCTGGCGATCAGCACGGCCCGGCCCCGTGGAGCGCTGCTCACGGCCGCCCCGCTGTGCGCCGAGGAGCACGAGCTGATCGCCGGCCCGCAGTGGGTCGAGCAGATCGACACCGCGAGACTGCGCCGCCAAGGCGCGCCCGCGCTGAAGAACCTCCCCGTGGTCGAGGTGCACGAGTCGCTCCCGTTGGTCTCCCGCTACTGGGCCTCCGTCTTCGATTCCCGTCCCACCGCCTCGGGCGCCGTCATCGTCCCCGATCTCCGGGCGGTCCTCGCCTGCGCGGTCGCGGGAGCCGGTCTGGCCGTGCTGCCGCGCTATCTGTGCGCGGCCCCTCTGGCGCGCGGGGACGTCGTCGCGGTGCACGAACCTGCGGTGCCGCCGCTGCGGACCTACGTCCTGGTGGTACGCACCGGGACGCTGGCGATGCCGCATGTCGCGCGGGCACACGACTGGCTGCTGGGTGCGGCAGCCGAGTGGTGCTGACCTGCTGGACAGTGAGGTCACGAGGTGAACTCGACCAGTGGCCTCTCGCGATGTTTCACGTGGAACCAGCAGGGCCACATTTCTCCCATGACCGTCCGACCCGTGGTCAAGCGCACCGCACGAGCCGTTCTGCTGGACGGCGACAACCTGATCCTGATCAAGCGCACCAAGCCCGGTGTCGATCCTTACTGGGTGACGCCCGGTGGCGGGGTCGAGCCGGACGATGCCACGGTCGTGGACGCACTACACCGGGAGGTCTATGAAGAACTCGGCGCCAAGATCAAGGACGTGGTGCCCTGCTTCGTCGACACCGTCGAACACATCGGCGCGGACGCCACCGCGACCGGTGTGAAAGTGCAGCACTTCTTCGTGTGCCGTCTGGAGTCCATGGACCCGGCGCTGCGGCACGGACCCGAGGTGGAGGAACCCGCGGGCGAGTACGAGATCGTCCGCGTGCCGTTCACCCGGGTCGGCATCGCCTCCGTCCACCTCGTGCCGCTGTCCCTGCGGCACTATCTGGACGGGAACATCGAGGGCGTCCGGGCCATGCACGCGCCCGACCTCGGCTGAGGCCGCGAGATCCAGACGGGAGATCTTTCCTGTTTCACGTGAAACGCTCCCGTCGACGCACTTCACGGAAGGCCACTGGGTGGCCAAAACAACGCACGTCCAGGCCAATCAGGTGGACGACGACCCCGCGGTTCGGACAGCCTGGCTCGCGTGCCGACTCCTTCTGACACCGCTCTGCCCATCCGCCGTCTGACCCACCGCGATCTCACCGCCTGTGCCGACTTGTCCGAGGATCGGGGGTGGCCACGTGAGGAGCACAAGTGGGGCTTCCTGCTGTCCGCCGGACAGGGTTACGGCATCGACGATCCCGCCGGAGGCCTCGTCGCCGCATGCGTCGTCACCGAGTACGGTCCGCACGGACACCCGCGCCTCGGTGCCATCGGCATGGTGCTGGTCGCCGAGCGGCACGCCCGGCAAGGTGTCGGCCGGAGGCTGATGCGGCAGGTGGTGTCGCTGATGGGGACCACGCCTCTCACCCTCCACGCCACGCCGAACGGCCGGCCGCTCTACGAGGAACTGGGCTTCAAGTCCACCGGACGGGCGGAAATGGTGTGCGGGCACTTCACTGCGACGGAAGCGGCCGCCGACGTGGCCACCCGCGCGGCCACGGCCGAGGACCTCACGTCGATCCTGCGACTCGACGAAGAGGTGTTCGGCGTTGATCGCACGCATGTGATCACCCGGCTCCCGGCCTTCTCCGACCAGCTGCGGGTCGCGGAGGACGGGGGCCACATCATCGGCTACGCGGCCGCGTGGCCCAACATGGAGACCCAGGTCGTGGGTCCGGTGATCGCCCGGGACACGGAGACCGCGAAGGCTCTCGTGGCCTCCCTCGCCTCCGGCACGGACCGACCCCTGCGCACCGACATCGACGTACGGCACGAGGAACTGCTGGCCTGGGTGAAGGCGCGCGGTCTGGAAACCGTGGCCTTCAACTCCGTGATGACCTACGGAATCCCGGAGTTGCCCGGCGACTGGCGTCGCCGTTTCGCTCCGCTGACGGTGGCGGCCGGCTGACGACCCGCGAGCACACACCGGAGCGCCGACTGCCCGTTCACGGGAGTCGGCGCTCGTCGTGAGGGGGCCGGGGTCAGGCCAGTGCCTTCACGGCGGTCGTGGCGAAGCAGTGATCCTGCTCCGGAGCGCCGCCGCCGACCCCGATCGCGCCGACGAGACGGCCGTCGCGGTGAACCGGCACCCCGCCCGCGATGAACAGCAGCGGCCGGTCGAGCGCGGTGGGCAGGGTGTGGAAGAGGCCGCCGGGCTGAACGGCGTCGACGAGGTCCGCGGTGGGCGTGTTCAGCTGGAGGGCGGTGTACGCCTTGCGCGTGCTCGTCTCCCCGGAGATCAGTACAGCTCGGTCGTCCCTGCGGAAGGCCAGCAGATGGCCGCCCGCGTCCAGGACGGTGACGCTGACCGTGGCCCCGGCGGCCTCGGCGGCAGTGCGGGCCGCCGAGACGAGGGCTTCGGCGTCGTGAATGGTCAGGGGCGCGACAGTGGTGGTGCTCATGACGGAGGTGCTCCCTCTGGATACGGGATACGGGATACGGGATGCGGGAGTGTCGGCGGGCGGCGGGGCGTGTCGAACGCCTGACAGCCCGTTCGTCGGGACGGTGCTGTCGGCCATCCGGACGGATTCAGTGCTGGGCGGCCGTCTGCCGCTCGGCGGCGGTGCCGCCCGTGACGACGTGATCAGTTGCGCCGCGGGCGTTGTCGCGGCGCTCCAGGGCGGCCGAGACGACGGCGAGCAGCAGGGCGCCCGCCGCGAGGGCGGCGCCGACCCAGTTGGGCGCGGTGTAGCCCAGGCCGGCGGCGATCACGAGCCCGCCGAGCCAGGCGGACAGCGCGTTGCCGAGGTTGAAGGCGCCGATGTTCACCGCTGACGCCAGCGTGGGGGCGCCGTGGGCCTGGTCCAGGACGCGCTTCTGCAGCGGTGGGACGGTGGCGAAGCCCAGGGCGCCGATCAGGGCGATCGTGACGGCCGCCAGAACCTTGTTGTGGGCGGTGAAGGTGAAGAGCGCCAGGACGACCGCCAGTGCCCCCAGGGAGACGTAGAGCATGGGCATGAGAGCGCGGTCGGCGTACCGGCCGCCGATCAGGTTGCCGCCGACCATGCCCAGGCCGAAGAGGACCAGCAGCCAGGTGACGGAGCCGTCGGCGAATCCGGCGACGTGCGTCATCATCGGCGCGATGTAGGTGATGGCCGCGAAGACCCCGCCGAAACCCAGGACGGTCATCGCCATGGCGAGCAGGACCTGCGTGTTCTTGAACGCGGCCAGTTCGTGCCGAAGGCGCACGCCCTGGGCCCGTGGTATCTCGGGCACCAGCCTGGCGATGCCGACCAGACCGACGACACCGAGCGCGGCGACCAGGGCGAAGGTGACCCGCCAGCCGATGCTCTGTCCGACGAGCGTGCCCAGGGGGACGCCGACCACGTTCGCGACAGTGAGCCCGGTGAACATCATCGCGATGGCCCCGGCCTTCTTGTCCGGGGCGACCAGGCCGGCCGCGACGACGGAACCGATGCCGAAGAACGCGCCGTGGGCGAGAGAGGCGACCACCCGGCCGATCAGCATCACGGCGAAGACCGGGGCGACGGCGGAGAGCAGGTTGCCCACGACGAACAGGCCCATCAAGAGCATGAGCATCCGCTTGCGGGACACCTTGGTGCCCAGGACCGTCATGAGCGGGGCGCCGAACAGGACCCCGAGCGCGTAACCGGTCACGAGGAAGCCGGCGGTGGGGATGGAGACCCCGAAGTCGTCCGCGACCTCAGGCAGCAAGCCCATGATCACGAATTCGGTGGTTCCGATTCCGAAGGCCCCGATCGCGAGGGCCAGTAGCGCGAGAGGCATAGGGGGTGACACCTTCCGATGATTGCAGGAGCGCTTTGAGTGCTTCGACAATAGTTGCAGACGCGGGCTATGGGCAAGCGCCGACAATTGCAGGAGTGCTCTATCCTGGGTGTCAGCCGTTCTGGGACGGAGGAGAAACGCCATGACTGCGACGGACCCCGCACTCACCGCCCTCGCCCAGGGCTGGTGCGCCCTCTCTCTGCTGCACGGGAGGATCGAGGCTCACATCGAACGCGCGCTGCAGGCGCGCCACGACCTCAGCGTGCGCGAGTACTCGCTGCTCGACGTACTCAGTCGGCAGCACGACGGCGAGGGCGGGCATCTGCAGATGAAGCAGGTGGCCGACGCGGTCGTCCTCAGCCAGAGCGCGACCACCCGGCTGGTGACCAGGCTCGAGGACCGCGGACTGCTGGAGCGCTACCTGTGCCCCACCGACCGCCGCGGCATCTACACCAACGTGACCGACCCCGGCCTGAAGCTGCTCGCCGAGGCCCGTCCGACCAACGACGCAGCCCTGCGCCAAGCCCTCGACGAGGCTGCCACGAATCCGGAACTCGCCCCGCTCGTACAGGTCGTCGAATCGCTCAAGGCGCCGGTGACCCTGCCTGCGTAGAGTGACGGGCATGGGAGATCTTGAGATACGGCCCGCCATCGCCGAGGACATCCCCGCGATCGTCGGCATGCTCGCGGACGACCCGCTGGGCGCTCAGCGCGAATCACCGGACGACCTCAGCCCGTACCTGGCCGCGCTGGAACGGCTCACCGCCGACCCGAACCAGCGCCTGGTCGTCGCCGTCCGGGAGGGACGCGTGGTGGGCACCCTCCAGCTGACGATCGTCCCGGGCTTGTCCCGGCGTGGTTCGACCCGCTCCATCATCGAAGGCGTCCGCGTACACGCCGATGAACGCGGCAGCGGTCTGGGCACCAGGTTCATCGAGTGGGCGATCGACGAATCCCGTCGGGAGAACTGCCAGTTGGTGCAGTTGACCTCCGACAACACCCGCGCGGACGCTCACCGCTTCTACGAACGGCTCGGGTTCGTGGCCTCCCATGTGGGTTTCAAGCTGCAGCTCTGAAGGCTCCCCTTCCGAAAAGGAAAGTACCGGCAGCGGGGAGGCCGCTGTTTCACGTGAAACAGCGG
>NZ_JBHVYK010000061.1:0-51139 GCF_042880855.1 Streptomyces sp. NPDC058291 | reverse complement strand
GCCGAGGGGCGGCGGCCGAGAGGCGCGCGACCGAGAGGCGCGCGACCGAGAGGCGCGCGACCGAGAGGCGCGCGACCGAGGGGCGGCGGCCGAGGGGCGCGCGACCGAGGGGCGGCGGCCGGCGGGCGGGCGGTCGCTCCGGCGGGAAGGCCGCGATCCCACTTCGGCGGGCTCCTCCGCCCGGTCGGCCCGAGGTTCGCTCAGCCGACCGGCCCGAGGGCCGCTCAGCCGACCGGTCCGACGACCGCTCAGCCGACCGGTCCGACGGCCGCTCAGCCGACCGGTCCGACGGCCCTCGGGCCGTTGCGCAGGCAGGCCCCTCGGCCAATCCATAGGGTTTTCCCTCGACTTCACGGACTTATCCGTCAAATGCGCCCAGCAAGCGGTCACTTGGGGCCTTCTTGGTTTTCGCATTCCCCTGGCATGAGGTGTTCGTCGCAAGAGTGGCCCGCACGTCGAGTGATCCACTCGCGTCGAACCACATACAGGGGGTCCTATGAGATCCAATCGCGCCGCGCTGCGCGCCGGAGCGAGCATGGCGGCGGCACTGCCCATGATCGCCGGCGCGCTGGCGCTCGGCATACCCGCGGCCCACGCCGCGGACAGCCCGGCCCGTGACACGCTGACCGGGACCAAGCCCGCGTGGGCCACGGCCAAGGCGGACAAGGGCGCGACCGCGGACAGCGCCCAGGTCTCCGCCCGCGTCTACCTCGCAGGACGCGACGCGGCCGGCCTCGCGCAGTACGCGAAGTCGGTCTCCGACCCGAGCTCCGCCGCCTACGGCAAGTACCTCTCCGCCGAGCAGGCGCAGGCCCGCTTCGGGGCGACCGACGCCCAGGTGGCGGCGGTCAAGGCGTGGCTGACGGCGGCCGGCCTGAAGGTGACCGGCACCAGTCGGCACTACGTCTCCGTCAGCGGTGACGTGGCCGCCGCCGAGAAGGCGTTCGGCACCCAGCTGCACAACTTCGCCAAGGGTTCCAAGACCTACCGGGCGCCGACGAAGAGCGCGACGGCGCCCGCGAGCCTCGACGGCGCCGTCCTGACCGTCACCGGTCTGGACAACGCGCCGCACAAGGCCGCCTCCAAGGACCAGCTGCCGCCGCCGGACGCGGTGTTCAAGAACGCCGGTCCGTTCTCCTCGTACTACGGCTCCAAGACCGCGAGCAGCCTCCCGTCGGCGTACGGCAAGAAGATCCCGTACGCCGTGCAGGGGTACACCGGCAAGCAGTTGCGGTCCGCCTACGGGGCCGGCAAGTACACCGGCAAGGGCGTGCGCGTCGCCATCACCGACGCCTTCGCCTCGCCGACCATCGCCTTCGACGCGGCCACGTACGCGAAGGCACACGGTGACGCGTCCTGGAAGACCGGGCAGCTGCGCCAGGTCCTGCCGGCGAACTACACCAAGACCGAGGAGTGCGGGGCGGCCGGCTGGTACGGCGAGGAGACCCTCGACGTCGAGGCCGTGCACGCGGTCGCGCCGGCCGCGAACGTCACGTACGTGGGCGCCGCGTCCTGCTTCGACGACGATCTGCTCGACTCGCTCAGCAAGGTCGTCGACAACCACCTGGCCGACATCGTCTCCAACTCGTGGGGCGACATCGAGGCCAACCAGACGCCGGACCTGGCGGCCGCCTACGACCAGGTCTTCCAGTTCGGCGCGGTCGAGGGGATCGGCTTCTACTTCTCCTCCGGCGACAACGGCGACGAGGTCGCCAACACCGGCACGAAGCAGGTCGACACCCCGGCCAACTCGGCCTGGGTGACGGCGGTCGGCGGCACCTCGCTGGCGGTCGGCAAGGGCGACAAGTACCTGTGGGAGACCGGCTGGGGCACCGAGAAGGCCTCGCTGTCGGCCGACGGCAAGAGCTGGACGGGCTTCCCCGGCGCGTTCACCTCGGGCGCGGGCGGCGGCACCAGCAAGACGGTCGCCCAGCCGTACTACCAGAAGGGCGTCGTCCCGAACGCGCTCGCCACGGCCAACAACGCCGCCGGCAACCGCGTCGTCCCGGACATCTCGGCGATCGCCGACCCGAACACGGGCTTCAGGGTCGGCCAGACCCAGACGTTCCCGGACGGGACCGAGCAGTACAGCGAGTACCGCATCGGCGGCACCTCGCTGGCCGCGCCGGTCATCGCCGCGGTGCAGGCCCTGGCCCAGGAGGCGCACGGCGGCAAGGCGATCGGTTTCGCCAACCCGTCGATCTACTCCAAGTTCGGGTCGCGGGTCTACCACGACGTCACGGACAACCCGACCGGGTCGGGGCTCGCGGTCGCGCGCGTCGACTTCGCCAACGGCTTCGACGCGACGGGCGGTCTGCTGACCTCCGTCCGCAGCCTCGGCAAGGACAGCTCGCTGTCCGCCGTGAAGGGTTACGACGACGTCACCGGCGTGGGCACGCCCACGAACGGCTACGTGGAGTCGTACAAGAAGCACTGAGGCGCAGCCGGCAGGCGCCGTGAGGGGGCGCGGGGTAGGTCACCCCGCGCCCCCTTCGCCGCGCCTGGGGGCGGCGGGCAGGCCCGCACCGCCGATCGCGTCGCTCTGACGATTACACTGGGCCCGTGCCTGAGTCGAACTTCTGGTCCCTTTATCAGCATGGCTTCGCACGCGTCGCCGCATGCACGGGTCACACCGTCATCGCCGACCCGCCGGCCAACGCCGAGGCGGTCCTGCGCCACGCGCGCCGGTGCGCCGCGGAGGGCGTGGCCGTCGCCGTCTTCCCGGAGATGGTGCTGTGCGGCTACTCCATCGAGGACCTGCTGCTGCAGGACGCGCTGCTCGACGAGGTCGAGGCGGCGCTGCGGGAGGTGGTGGCCGGGTCGGCCGGGCTGCTGCCGGTTCTCGTCGTCGGCGCCCCGTTGCGCCACCGCAACCGGGTCTACAACTGCGCGGTGATCGTGCACCGGGGCCGCGTCCTCGGCGTCGTGCCCAAGTCGTACCCGCCGAACTACCGGGAGTTCTACGAGCGCCGCCAGATCGGCGACGGCGCCGACGAGCGCGGCGGGTCGATCCGGGTCGGCGGCGAGAGCGTGCCCTTCGGCGTCGATCTGCTGTTC
Source organism: Streptomyces sp. NPDC058291 (assembly GCF_042880855.1). NCBI lineage: Bacteria > Bacillati > Actinomycetota > Actinomycetes > Kitasatosporales > Streptomycetaceae > Streptomyces > Streptomyces sp. NPDC058291. The sequence goes on along the minus strand of NZ_JBHVYK010000061.1, from coordinate 48,082 downwards.
ACGGCGCAGGACGTCCCCGGTCTCGTGCTGCACGCGGAGATCTGCGAGGACATGTGGGTGCCGGTGCCGCCCAGCGCGGAGGCGGCGCTCGCCGGCGCCACCGTCCTGGTCAACCTCTCGGGCAGCCCGATCACGGTCGGGCGGGCCGAGGACCGCAAGCTGCTGTGCCGCTCGGCGTCCTCGCGCTGCCTGGCCGCGTACGTGTACGCGGCGGCCGGGCTGGGCGAGTCGACCACCGACCTGTCCTGGGACGGCCAGGCCATGGTCTACGAGAACGGCGTGCTGCTGGCGGAGACCCAGCGCTTCCCGCTCGGCGACGAGTACGCGGTCGCCGACCTCGACCTCGACCTGCTGCGGCAGGAGCGGCAGCGGATGGGCACGTTCGACGACAACCGCCGCACACACCGCGCGCGCACCGGCGACTTCCGCTCGGTCGGGTTCACGCTCGATCCGCCGTCGACCGACCTGGGGCTGCGCCGCCGCCTGGAACGCTTCCCGTTCGTGCCGGCCGACGCCGACCGCCTCGCCCAGGACTGCTACGAGGCGTACAACATCCAGGTCGAGGGCCTCCAGCAGCGCCTGGCGGCGATCGGCGGCCCGAAGGTGGTCATCGGGGTGTCCGGCGGCCTGGACTCCACGCACGCGCTGATCGTCGCCGCCCGCGCGATGGACCGCGCGGGCCGCCCGCGCAGCGACATCCTGGCCTGGACCCTGCCCGGCTTCGCCACCAGCGACCACACCAAGGACAACGCCCACAAGCTGATGAACTCGCTGGGCGTCACCGCGGCCGAGCTGGACATCACGCCCACCGCGCGGCTGATGCTGAAGGAGATGGGCCACCCGTTCGCGTCCGGCGAGCCGGTGTACGACGTCACCTTCGAGAACGTGCAGGCCGGACTGCGCACCGACTACCTGTTCCGGCTGGCCAACCAGCGCGGCGGCATCGTGCTGGGCACCGGTGACCTGTCGGAGCTGGCGCTCGGCTGGTCCACGTACGGCGTGGGCGACCAGATGAGCCACTACAACGTGAACTCGGGCGTGCCCAAGACGCTGATGCAGCACCTGATCCGCTGGGTCGTCAGCAGCGGGCAGTTCGACGAGGAGACCGGCAGGACGCTCGCCGCGATCCTCGACACCGAGATCAGCCCGGAGCTGGTGCCGGGCGAGGAGATGCAGTCCACCGAGTCCCGGATCGGCCCGTACGCGCTGCACGACTTCACGCTCTTCCATGTGCTGCGCTACGGCTTCCGGCCGTCGAAGATCGCCTTCCTGGCCTGGCACGCCTGGCACGACCGGGAGGCCGGCGACTGGCCGCCGAACTTCCCCGACGCCAAGCGGGTGGCCTACGACCTGGCGGACATCAGGCGCTGGCTGGAGGTCTTCTGCCGCCGCTTCTTCGCGTTCGCGCAGTTCAAGCGGTCCGCGATGCCCAACGGGCCGAAGGTGTCGGCGGGGGGTTCGCTGTCGCCGCGAGGTGACTGGCGGGCGCCCTCGGACAGTTCGGCGCAGGCTTGGTTGCGGGATCTCGCGCGCTTCGACTGATGCGGCGGGGTGACGACGGCGTCGTCCCCCGGCCGCCACCGGTCCGACCGCGCCCGCCGGAGGCTCCGCCCCGCCGCCCGGAAGCGCCTCGGCAGCCCGGTGAGCACGTGCGGGCCCGCTGCGGCCGGCCGCGCAGTTCCCCGCGCCCCTGAAAAGGCCGGTCACACCCCTGAAGGGCCCGGGCTCCGCCCTGCGCCCACAAGCGCCCCGGGAGCTCCGTGGGCACGCGCGGGCCGAGTGTGGCCGGCCGCGCAGTTCCCCGCGCCCCTGAAAGGCCCGGGCTCCGCCCTGCGCCCACAGGAGCCCCGGGAGCCCCGTGGGCACGTGCGAGTCCGCTGCGGCTGATCGCGCCGTTCCCCGCGCCTAAAAAGACTGGTCACGCCCCTGAAGGGCGCGGGCTCCGCCCTGCGCCCACACGGGGGCCCTGGCGTGCGCACACGGGGGGCGGGGCGTGCGCACACGGGGGCCCTGGCGTGCGCACTCGGGGGGCGGGGCGGGCCCCCGGCCCCCGAGAGGTCGTGCGCTGCCTCGTCAGTGGTGGGCTTTCGCCTTTGCCGGGCGGGGGAGGTGGGTGGCGATGACGCGGTCGCGGGTGGCGGGCCGCTGGGTGCGGCGGGCGTCCACGGTGTACGCGATGCCCGCGACCAGCAGGCCGAGGACGGCCAGGACCGCGCCGGCCAGCGCGGGCGAGGTGACGCCGAGGCCCGCCGTGAGGGCGAGACCGCCGATCCAGGCGCCGCCCGCGTTGGCCAGGTTGAAGGCCGCCTGGTTGGCGGAGGAGGCGAGGGAGGGGCCGTCGGCCGCCTTCTCCATCACCATCAGGTTCAGCGGGGATCCCGTGACGAACGCCGCCACGCCGAGCAGGACCACGGCCAGCGCGCCGCCCCACGCCGTCGTCATCAGCAGCGGGAAGAGGGCCAGGACCAGGACCAGCGAGGTGAGGCCGGCGAACAGGGTCGGGCGCATCGCGCGGTCGGCGAGGCGGCCGCCCAGCAGGTTGCCGGCGGTCGCGCCGACGCCGAACAGGGCCAGCAGCAGCGTCACGCTGGTGTCGGCGTAACCGGCGGAGTCCGTCAGCATCGGCGTGATGTAGCTGTACGCGGAGAACAGGGCGCCGAAGCCGGCCACCGTGGTGCCGAGCGCCAGCCACACGGGCAGCGAGCGCAGGGCGGCCAGTTCGCGGCGCAGGCCGACGGCGGGCGCGTGCGTGTGGTCGCGCGGGATGAGCAGCGCCAGGGCGGCGATGGCCGCCAGGCCGATCGTGCTGACGCCGAGGAAGGTCGCACGCCAGCCGAGGTGCTGGCCCATGAGGGTGGCGACGGGGACGCCCGCGACGTTGGCGACCGTGAGGCCGAGGAACATCAGCGACACGGAGCGGGCCTTGCGCTCGGGTGCGACCAGGTTGGTGGCCACCACCGCGCCCACGCCGAAGAAGGCGCCGTGCGGCAGACCGCTGACGAAGCGGGCGGCCAGCAGCCAGTTGTCGTCGGGGGCGAGCGCCGAGAGCGCGTTGCCGGCGACGAACAGGGCCATGAGGGACATCAGAACCGTGCGGCGGGACATCCGGGCCGTCGCCGCGGCCAGCAGCGGCGCGCCGATGACGACGCCCAGCGCGTACGCGGAGACGAGGTGTCCGGCCACCGGGATCGAGATGTGCAGGTCGTCCGCGACCTCGGGCAGCAGGCCCATCATCACGAACTCGGTGGTGCCGATGCCGAAGGCACCCACAGCCAGGGCGAGGAGGGCCAAGGGCATGAAGAATTTGCCTTTCGGAGAGAGCGGATTCCGTTCAGCATACGTTTCGTATGTTCAAGTACGGAACAAAGTCTCCCCGGTCCGGTATTCCGGCGGGCGACTCCCTGGTTACGGTGTGGTGACCTTCACACGCGCGGCGACCGGCAGATGGTCGCTGGCCGTCTGCGGCAGCGTCCAGGAGGTGACCGGCTCCACGCCCTTCACCATGATCTGGTCGATCCGCGCCATCGGGAACGACGCCGGCCAGCTGAAGCCGAAGCCGCTGCCCGCCGCGCCCTGCGTGGAGCGCATCTGCGAGGTGACGGCGTTCAGCGAGCGGTCGTTCATGGTGCCGTTGAGGTCGCCCAGCAGGACCACCCGGGTCAGCTTCTCGTCGGCGATCGCCTCGCCCAGCGCGTCCGCGCTCGTGTCGCGCTGCCGGGCCGTGAAACCGGCCCGCAACTTCACCCGCACCGAGGGCAGATGGGCGACGTAGAAGGCGACCTCGCCCTGCGGCGTCGCGACGGTCGCGCGCATAGCGCGCGTCCAGCCCAGCTTGATGTCGACGGGCTTCACACCGCTCAGCGCGTACTTGCTCCACAGACCGACCGTGCCCTGCACGGAGTGGTACGGATACGTCGCCGCCAGCGCCTTCTCGTACACCGGCACCGCGGTGGCGGTCAGCTCCTCCAGGGCCACCACGCCCGCGCCCGAGGCGGCGACGTCGCGGGCGGTGCGGGCCGGATCCGGGTTGTCGGCGTTGACGTTGTGGGTGACGACGGTCAGGTCGCCTCCGCTGCCGGTCCGGTCGACGAGGAGTCCGCCGAAGAGATTCAGCCAGACCACGGCCGGCAGGACGACGGCGATCAGCGCGGTCGCCGACCTGCGCACCAGCGCGAGCACCAGCAGCACCGGGACGAGGACGCCGATCCAGGGCAGGAAGGTCTCCGTGAGACTGCCGAGGTTGCCGAACCGGTTGGGGATGCGCGAGTGCAACAGCATCACCAGGGAGAGCGCCAGCGCGACGCCGGTGAGGACCAGACCGCGTCGCCAGATGCGCGGGTCGCCGCGCCAGCCCGTCGACAACCGGCCGACGAGGCGTCCGATCAGGCGCCGGAGCCGGGCTCCCCGAGGCTCGTGTCCCGAGCCGCCGTTGTCGTCCGTCTCCGTCATGTACGCCTGCTGCGCCATACCGTCGCCTCACTGCCTGCCGTGCACACCGTACGTCCCCCCGGGTACGACCCTAGGCGATGATCGGCTTCGTTCTCGCCGTCTCGTGACGGCCGTACGGGCAAGAGGACGAACGGGGCGCTCTCACGGGTTCCGGCCGCTGGCCGCCTGGCCTGGTCTGTGACGAAACGCGCACATTCGCGTTACGCAACGGGGTAGCTGACGGGGCGTAGTCCGGCCAGCAGCGTGTCGACGATGCGCTCGGGCAGGTCCTCGGGCAGCTCGGCGTCGGGCCGCAGCACGGCGCGCACCAGCATCGGCCCGACGAACAGGTCGTTCACGAGATCGACGTCGACGTCGCGACGCAGTTCGCCGTTCTCCTGGCCCCGGCGCAGGACTTCGATGCCCAGCCTGCGCCGGGGTGCTATGACCGAGTTGTGGTAGGCCGCCCAGATCTTCGGGCTGCTTTTCATCTGGGCCTGCACGTTGTGCAGGATGGCCGAGGAACGGTTGACGAGACCTCGCCGGCGCAGCGACTCCAGCAGCACGATCAGGTCGTCGCGCATGGAGGTGCCGGGGAGTTCGAGGTCCTCCGGCTCGGCGGTGCGCAGGACGTCGACGAAGAGCGCCTCCTTGCCGCTCCAGCGGCGGTAGATGGCGGCCTTGCCCACGCCGGCCGTGCGGGCGATGCGCTCGATGGAGATCTCGGCGAGCGGCACCCCCTCCTCCAGCAGCGCCATCACGCCCTCGATGATGGCTCGTTCCACGGCCTCGCTCCGGGGCCGGCCCCGGACCGGCTGCTCCGCGACTGTGCTGTCGGCGGGGATCACGTCGATGGGTCCTTTCGTCGCACTGGGGGCATTGTCGCGCGGAGGGCGGGCGGGACGGCGACTCCCGGCCGCCCCGCCCGCGTCCCTCAGCGCTTCGCCCGCGCCAACTCCTCCTGGTCCGCGTCCTCCTGAGCGGGCTTCGGCCGGCCCGGCAGGAAGACGGCCACCACGATCGCGCCCGCGAGGGCCACCGCGGCCCCGCACAGGGCGGTGACGTGCATGGCGTGCAGGAAGGCGTCGTGGGCCGGAACGACCAGCGCCCGGCCCTGGTCGCCGAGCTTGGCGGCGACCCCGAGGGTGGCCTCGATGGACTCCCCCGCCGTGTCGCGCAGGCCCGGAGGCAACGAGCCGAGGTGGCCCTCGATGCCGTTGCGGTACGACGTGGACAGCACCGAGCCGAGGACGGCGATGCCGAGCGCGCCGCCGACCTGGCGGAAGGTGTTGCTCAGCGCGGAGGCGGAGCCGGCCTTCTCACGGGGCAGGGCCTGCATGATGACGACGCTGGTCGGGGTCATGATGTGGGCCATTCCGGCGCCCATGGAGAAGAAGACGAGCTCCAGCAGCCAGATCGGGGTGTCCTCGTCCAGCGTGGCGAACGCGACCAGCGTCGCGGCGAGGACGAGCATCGCCGACGTGGTCGTCGCCCGGATCCCTATGCGGTCGACGACCAGCCGGGCGCGCGGCGCGAAGATCAGCTGGGCGGCGGCCAGCGGCAGCAGCAGCAGACCGGTCTGCAACGGCGAGTAGCCGCGCACGCTCTGGGTGTAGAAGACCGAGAAGAAGGTCACGCCCATCAGTGCGAAGAAGACCAGCGCGATGACGGAGATCGCGGCCGAGAACACCTTGTTCTTGAAGTAGTCCATGTCGACGGACGGGTGGTCGCTGCGCTTCTCGAACACCACGAACGCGGCCAGGACGACCAGGCCGGCCCCTATGGTCGCCAGCACCTTCGCGTCCGTGAAGTCGGCCAGTTCGCCGCCCTTGATGATGCCGTACACGAGCAGGACGAGGCCGACCACCGACAGGACGACGCCGACGAGGTCGACGCGGCCGGGGTTCGGGTCGCGCGACTCGGGCACCAGCCACAGCATCAGCCCGAAGGCGAGCAGCACGATCGGCACGTTGATGAGGAAGACCGAGCCCCACCAGAAGTGACCGAGCAGCAGTCCGCCCGTGATGGGACCGATGGCGATGGCGAGGCCGACGCCGCCGGCCCAGATGCCGATCGCCTTGGGCTGCTCCTCCCGGTCGAAGACGTTCATCAGGACGGCGAGGGTGGCCGGCATCACGAAGGCCGCGCCGAGCGCCATCAGGGCGCGGAAGGCGATGAGCTGGGCGGGCGAACCGGACTCGGCGGCGAGCGCGGAGCCGATGCCGAACACGGCCAGACCGCCGAGCAGGACCTTCTTGCGGCCGATGCGGTCGCCGAGGAGGCCGGCGGAGAACAGCAGTCCCGCGAAGACGAGCGTGTAGGCGTTGATCGCCCACTCCAGCTCGCTCTGGGTGGCCCCGAGGCCGGTCGGGGCGGGCGTCGAGATCGTCTTGATCGCGACGTTCAGGATCGAGTTGTCGAGCACCACGATGAGCAGGCTCAGCATCAGGACGCCGAGGATCGCCCAACGACGCCGGTGCACCGCTTCCGGTATGCGCGGAGCGGTGGGGACGGCAGGAGTAGTCATGGGATCGAGCCTAGAACATTTCCGATACGGCACCGTCTCGTATCGATTCCGCCGGGCTCTTTCTTACTGAGGCTTTACCCACAGGGGGCGCTCTGGCCCTCACTGGCACGAGGTGCCACCATGGGAGGTGGTCCGGGGACGCCGTCAGGGTGCCCCGAGATGACGAAGGAGCCGTTGCAATGACGCAGTTCTCGGCTGCCCAGACGAAGGCCACCGACGGCAGCAAGGCGCTGTACGGGGGCAAGGGCACACGCCGTATCACCGTCCGCGACCTCGCGCTCGCCAAGGAGCGGGGCGAGAAGTGGCCCATGCTCACCGCGTACGACGCGATGACGGCGTCCGTCTTCGACGAGGCCGGCATCCCCGTGATGCTGGTCGGCGACTCGGCGGGCAACTGCCACCTGGGGTACGAGACGACCGTGCCCGTCACCCTGGACGAGATGACCATGCTGTCGGCGGCGGTCGTCCGGGGCACCTCCCGCGCGCTGATCGTCGGCGACCTGCCCTTCGGCTCCTACCAGGAAGGGCCGGTACAGGCGCTGCGCTCGGCGACCCGCCTGGTGAAGGAGGCCGGCGTCGGAGCCGTGAAGCTGGAGGGCGGCGAGCGCTCCCACCGGCAGATCGAGCTGCTGGTGGAGTCCGGCATCCCGGTCATGGCGCACATCGGCCTGACCCCGCAGTCGGTGAACTCGATGGGCTACCGGGTGCAGGGACGCGGCGAGGAGGCGGCGGCCCAGCTGCTGCGCGACGCCAAGGCCGTGCAGGACGCGGGCGCGTTCGCGGTGGTGCTGGAGCTGGTCCCGGCGGAACTGGCGGCCGAGGTCACGCGCGTGCTGCACATCCCGACGGTCGGCATCGGCGCCGGCCCGGAGACCGACGCCCAGGTGCTGGTGTGGACCGACATGCTCGGGCTGACCGGCGGCCGGGTGCCGAAGTTCGTCAAGCAGTACGCGAACCTGCGTGAGGTCATGGGGAACGCGGCGAAGGCGTTCGCCGAGGACGTCGTCGGCGGAACGTTCCCGCTGGACGAGCACTCCGTCCACTAGAACCCCTCCCGCACCACGACAGCCCGCCGATCGTCCCCCGTCGGCGGGCTGTCGGCGTCCTGTCGGTGGTTTGTCGGCGTCCTGTCGGTGGTTTGTCGGCGGGGGGCGGCACTGTTGCCTCCATGACGCGAATCGACAAGAACCCCGAAGGCGCGACGAGCGCCGTGACCGTTCGGGGGCTGGTGAAGCACTACGGCGAGACCAAGGCCCTGGACGGGGTCGACCTGGACGTCCGCGAGGGCACCGTCATGGGGGTGCTCGGCCCGAACGGCGCCGGGAAGACCACCCTCGTACGGATCCTTTCCACGCTGCTCGCTCCCGACAGCGGGCACGCGACCGTCGTCGGCTACGACGTCGTACGGCAGCCCCGACAATTGCGCCGGGTCATCGGGCTCACCGGGCAGTACGCGTCCGTGGACGAGAAGCTCCCCGGGTGGGAGAACCTCTACCTCATCGGCAGGCTGCTCGACCTGTCCCGCAAGGACGCCCGGGCCCGCGCCGACGAGCTGCTGGAGCGGTTCTCCCTCACGGACGCCGCCAAGCGCCCGGCGAGCACCTACTCCGGCGGCATGCGGCGGCGGCTCGACCTGGCCGCGTCCATGATCGGACGTCCGCACGTGCTGTTCCTGGACGAGCCGACCACCGGTCTCGACCCCCGCACCCGCAACGAGGTCTGGAGCGAGGTCAAGCGGATGGTCGGCGACGGGGTGACCGTCCTGCTCACCACCCAGTACATGGAGGAGGCCGAACAGCTCGCCTCCGAGCTGACCGTCGTCGACCGGGGCAAGGTCATCGCGAACGGCGCCATCGAGGAGCTGAAGGCGAAGGTCGGCGGCCGCTCGCTCCGGGTCCGCCCGGCCGACCCCGAGCAGCTGCGCCCGCTCGCCGGGTGGATCGACGACCTCGGCCTGACCGGACTGGCCGGCACGACCGTGGACGCCGAGCGCGGCTCGGTCCTGGTGCCGGTCCTCAGCGACGAGCAACTGACCGCCGTGGTCGGCGCGGTCACCGCCCGGGGCATCACGCTGGCCTCCATCACCACCGAACTGCCCAGCCTGGACGAGGTGTTCCTGTCCCTCACCGGCCACCGCGCCGGCGCCGTGGACGACGCCGTGCCCGCCGACACCCGCGAGGAGGTCTCCGTATGAGCGCCACGACCGCGCCGGTCGCCGACATCGAGGCGGACGCCCGCATCCCGCTGCGCGGCCACCTGCGCCACACCGGGGCCCTGGTCCGCCGCAACCTGCTGTGGATCCGGCAGGACCCGGAGTCGATGTTCGACGCCCTGCTGATGCCGATCGTCTTCACCCTGCTGTTCGTGTACGTCTTCGGCGGCTCGATCGGACAGGCGCTGGGCGGCGGGCAGGACGGCTACGTCCAGTACGTGATCCCCGGCATGATCGCGATGATGAGCATGACCCTGTCCCAGGGCGTGGGCACCAGCTTCAGCCAGGACTTCAACTCCGGCGTCATGGACCGTTTCCGCTCGCTGCCCATCGGGCGCGGCTCGGTGCTCTTCGCGAAGATCTCCGTGGAGATCGTCCGGATGCTGTTCGCGACGACGGTGCTGATGATCGTCTCCGTCCTGGTCGGCTTCGACATCGAGAGCTGGCCCGGACTGTTCGCGGCCGTCGGCCTGTCCACCGTGTTCGCCTCGTCGATCATGTGGGTGTTCCTCACCCTGGGCGTGGTCCTGAAGAACGCGCAGTCCGTGCAGGCCATGGGCTTCCTGGTGCTGTTCCCGCTGCAGTTCGGCTCGTCGATCTTCGCCCCCACGGCGTCGATGCCGGGCTGGCTGCAGGCCTTCACCGACTACAACCCGCTGTCCGCGCTCGCGGACGCGGCGCGCGGTCTGATGGCGGGCGGCCCGGTCGCCCACGGCCTGTGGGTGACGCTGGCCTGGTCGGTGGGCATCACCGCGATCATGGCGCCGATAGCGATCCACAAGTTCCGCACCAAGAGCTAGACGGACACGGGCCGCAAGCCCCGCACCGAGAGCTGGACCGGACACGGGCCGGACGGGTGCCGGCCCGGGCCGGCACGACCCGGCCGGACACGGCCGGACACGGCCTAGAACCGTGCTCGTCCCACCAGGGCGGTGGCCTCCTCGTAGGAGAGGCCTCCGCCTTCGGCGTACGCGGACGTGAACTCCTCGTCGCCGAGGGCGGCACGGGCCCGGTTCACGGCCAGGTCGTGCGTCTCGCGCTCCCAGCGCGTGTGCACGTGCCCCGGCGGCAGCAGCGCGTCGGCGGCGCCCAGACAGCGGGCGGCGGCCTCGGCGCGGCTGCCGCCGTCCACGCTTGCCAGGGCGGTCGCGGCGATGCAGAGGTAGACGGAACGCATCTGCGGGGCGATGGCCAGGGACAGCGGATCACCGGCCCGGGCCAGCGCGGCGCGGACGCCGGCCAGGGCCTCCGCGTGCCGGTCGTCCACCACGTCCAGCCAGGCCCCCGCGCCCTGCACGAAGGCGTCGAAGAACGCGAGGTGCCCGAGTTGGAAACTCTCCCGCAGCAGGCCGAGCTGCTCGCGCGCCTCGGCCCGGCGACCGGTGGTGCCGAGCCAGCCGACGAGGAAGAGGCGTGCCGCCGGGACGGCCTCGTGGCCGGCGTACTGGGGCCCGTCGATCACCTCGCGCAGCAGGCGTTCGCCGCGCTCCTCGTCCCCCGCCTCCAGCAGCACGCTGCCCAGCCGCGCGCCCAGGACCGCCTGCTGGGCCCGGGCGTTGAGCCGTTCGGCGTGCTCCATGGCGTCCTCGTAGTCGGCGGCGGCCCTGCGGTAGGCGCCCAGCCGCTCGTGGGCCTCGGCGCGGGCGGAGAGCGCCTCGGCGGTCCCCCAGTCGTCGCCCAGCCGCCGGAAGATCTCCAGCGCCTCGCCCGCGTCGCGGAAGGCGCTCGCGGCCCAGTCGGAGCGGTTGGCGAGGATGTTCGCGCGCATCTGCAGACAGGAGGCGAGCTCCCACTCATACCCCGGGGTGCGGCGGCAGGTGTCGATGTTGGCGTCGATGATCACGCGGATGCGCTCCAGGTCGCCGGTCATCAGCACGGCGAAGAACCAGAGCAGCCCGGGCACCCGGCAGGTCTGCGGAAGGCCCGGCTCGTAGGCCTCGGCGATCAGCCGCAGCTTGGCCTGCGCGGCCGGGCTCCGCCAGGCCGCCGGCTCGGTGTCCATGCAGGCGAGATGCGCCAGGTGGACGCCTCGGCGGGCCTCCGTGAGGATCTCGCCGGTCATCGGGGGCGGGGCGTCGGTGCACGGCTTCCACACCGGTGCGGCCCGGCGCAGGGGCTCGGCGAACGGGTCGGGGCCGAGGGCCATGACCTCGACGCACCAGGCGCGGGCCTCCAGACGCAGGTCGCGCATCTGCCAGTACCAGACCAGGGACAGGGTCAGGCTGAGCGCCTCCTGCTCGTCGTGGGCGTCGACGGCCCGGCGCAGCGCGGTGCGCAGGTTCTCGTGTTCGAGCTGCAAGCGGTCGACGGCCTCGCGCTGCCTCGACCCGCGCAGCAACGGATCGGTGGCGCGGGCGAGTTCGCGGTAGTACGTCAGATGCGCGCGCTCGGCGACGTCCCGCCGCCCCGACTCGTCCAGCCGCTCCCCCGCGTACTCGGCGACGGTCTCCAGGAGCCGGTAGCGCATGCCCCCGCCGGGGACGGGAGCGGCGACGACGAGCGACTTGTCGACCAGGGAGGCGAGGGTGTCCAGAGGGCTGCGGGGGGCACGGGAGGGTGCGGGACGGCGGGAGGTGCGGGGGCCCAGGGGGCCGGCGGCGGCCGGGCGGGTGGGGCCGGGCGGGGCGGGCAGGGCGGGCGGCGCGCACACGGCTTCGATCGCGGCGAGGTCGCAGCCCCGGGCGAAGACCGAGAGCCGGGCCAGGACGTCGCGTTCGTCCTCGTCGAGCAGGTCCCAGGACCAGTCGACGACGGCCCGCAGGGTCTGCTGGCGGGGCAGGACCGTCCGGCTGCCGGAGGTGAGGAGCCGGAAGCGGTCGTCGAGCCGGTCGGCGATCTGCCGGGGCGTCAGCATCCGCAGCCGGGCCGCGGCGAGCTCGACGGCGAGGGGCAGGCCGTCGAGGCGCCGGCAGATCTCGGCGCACGCCTCCGGGTCGTCCTCGACGCGGAAGCCCGGGCGGGCGGCCGCGCCCCGGTCGGCGAGCAGCCGCAGCGCGACCGGCTCCGGCAGCGGGTCCAGCGGACGCAGCACCTCACCGGGCACGCCGAGGGGCTCACGGCTGGTGGCCAGCACCGTCACCCCGGGACAGCGCGCCAGCAGCTCCTCGACGAGCCGGGCGGCGGCCTCCACCACGTGTTCGCAGTTGTCCAGGACGATGAGCATGCGGCGTCGGGCGCAGTGCTCGACCAGCCGTTCCAGAGGGTCGCCATGGCGCTCGGCGACGGCTCGCAGCTCCTCGGCGCCGGCGCCGTACAGCACGGTCTCGCGGGCTCCCACGGCGGTGAGGACGGTCTGCGTCACGGCGTCCGGGTCGGCGACGGGCGCGAGCTCGGTCAGCCAGACGCCGTCGCGGGCCGTGGCCTCCACCGCCTCGGCGGCCTCCTGCGACAGCCGGGTCTTGCCGGCCCCGCCGGGTCCGAGCAGCGTGACCAGGCGCGCGTGCGCGAGGTCGCCGCGGATGGCCGCGATGTCGTCCTCCCGGCCGACGAACGAGGTGAGCCTCGCCCGGAGATTGCCGAGCGCCGGCGACGCCGTGGACGGCGGGGCCGGCGACGCGGACCGTTCGGCCGGCCTCTCGGGTCTCTCGGATCTCTCGGATCTCTCGGATCTCTCCGCCCCCTCCGCTCCCTCCGCACTCGCCGCACTCGCCGCACTCGCCGCTCTCGCCGCTCTCGCCGCTCTCGCCGCTCTCGCCGCTCTCGCCTGAGCTTGCGAGGCGTGCGGGGGCTGCGGCTGCGGGGGTTCCGGGCTGAGCAGTTCCGCGTGCAGGGTGCGCAGCTCCGGCCCGGGATCGGCGCCGAGGCGATCCGCGAGCAGCCGGCGCACCTCGTCGTAGGCGGCCAGCGCCTGGGCGGTGCGGCCCGCGTCGCGCAGGGCACGCAGCCGCAGCGCCTGGAGCGGCTCGTCCAGGGGGTGGGCGTCGCACAGGGCGGTCAGCTCGGGCAGCGACCGCTCGCCGTCGCCGAGGACGATCGCGGCGGTGTGCCGGGCCCGCACCGCGTCCAGGCGGCGGGCCTCCCAGCGGGCCGCCTCGGCGGCCCGTTCGGGCAGATCGGCGAGGGCCGGCCCGTGCCACAGGGCCAGGGCGTCGTCCAGCAGGACGGCCGCCTTGGCGGGGTCGCCGTCGGCCAGGGCGCGGGTCCCGTCGCCGGTCAGCCGCTCGAAACGGTGCAGGTCCACGTCGTCGGGCACGACCGCCAGCCGGTAGCCGCCCTCGGCCGAGTGGATCGCGCCCGCCCCGAGGGCCCGGCGCAGCCGCCCCACGAGCGCCTGCAGCGCGCCCGGCGCGTCGGCGGGCGGATCCCCGGCCCAGATCTCCTCCATGAGGAGCCCGGCGGGAAGGCTCCGCCCGGCCCGCAGCGCCAGCACCGTGAGCAGGGCGCGCAGCCGCGCCCCGCCGACGGCGACGGGGGTCCCGTCGGGGCGGAGTGCCTGGGTGGTGCCGAGAATGCGGTAGCGCACGGGGTTCATTGTCCCCGCCGCGGTCGGGGGAGGTCACGGGGTTCCCCGGAGTGGCGGCGAACGGACCGCGATCCGGCCCCGCGGCCCGCCCGATCCGTCGCCCGCCCAGGTCGTGACCGTCATCCGCCCAGGACGTGCCCGTCGTCCGCCCGCGCGTGACCGTCGTCGTCCGCCCGGGAGGTGGCCGCCTCCCGGGCCGCTCGCCGCTCCGCGGGGCCGCTCCCGGTGGAACCCGGACCCGGCACGAGACGTTTCCCCGGTGTGCCCGGTACGGTCGGGCCGTTCCAATGTGCGTACGAACCCAGGGGGCCCCATGACGACCGCGACCACCCGCCACGGCGAGCGCCGGATCAGTCCCGTCTTCGTCGGGATCCTGGCCGTGACGGCGGTCACCGGCTGGGCGACCTGGACGGGGTTCGCCGAGCAGCCGGGCGTCGCGGTGTTCCTGTTCGTGACGGCCGCCTGGATCGTGTCCCTGTGTCTGCACGAGTACGCGCACGCGCGGACCGCCCTGCACAGCGGCGACATCTCGGTCGGCGCGAAGGGCTATCTCACCCTGAACCCGCTCAAGTACACGCACGCCCTGCTCAGCATCGTGCTGCCGGTGCTGTTCGTGATCATGGGCGGGATCGGTCTGCCGGGCGGCGCGGTGTTCATCGAGCGCGCGCGGATCCGGGGGCGGTGGCGGCACAGTCTGATCTCGGCGGCCGGACCGCTGACGAACGTGCTGTTCGCGGTGGTGTGCACGGCGCCGTTCTGGCTGCACGCGCTGGACGGCGTGCCGGACGACTTCCGGTTCGCGCTCGGCTTCCTCGCCATGCTCCAGGTGACCGCGGCGATCCTCAACTTCCTGCCGGTGCCCGGTCTGGACGGCTACGGGGTCATCGAGCCCTGGCTGTCGTACGACGTCAAGCGGCAGGTCGAGCCGTTCGCGCCGTTCGGCCTGCTGTTCGTCTTCGCGCTGCTGTGGGTGCCGTCGGTGAACGGCGCGTTCTTCGACGTCGTCGACGCGCTGCTGCGCGGCCTCCGGATCAGCGACCTGGACACGTACTGCGGTCAGTCGCTGTACCGCTTCTGGCAGGGCACGAACGACTTCTGCTCGATCAGCGGGTGACCTGGGCCCCGTCCGCCTTGCGCGCCTTGTCCCGCTTCACGTAGTACCAGGTCATGTTGGACGACAGGCCCGCGAGCAGCACCCACACGACGCCCAGGAGACTGCCCTGGACGAAGGAGACGACCGCCGCGGCCACGGCGAGTACGCAGACGACGAGGGTGTAGAGGGCAAGGCGGGGCATGTCGGTCGGCTCCTGTCGGGGGACACTGCTTCGGCGTCCAGTGTCCCCCATCCGCTCAGACGTCGGTGACGCGCAGCCCGGCGTGGGCCTTGTAGCGGCGGTTGACGGAGATCAGGTTGGCGACCAGGGACTCCACCTGGTGGGCGTTGCGCAGCCGGCCCGCGAAGACGCCGCGCATGCCGGGGATGCGGCCGGCGAGCGCCTGCACGATCTCGACGTCCGCCCGCTCCTCGCCCAGGACCATCACGTCGGTGTCGATCTCGTCGATCTCCGGGTCCTGCAGGAGGACCGCCGACAGGTGGTGGAAGGCGGCGGCGACGCGCGAGTCCGGCAGCAGGGCCGCGGCCTGCTCCGCCGCGCTGCCCTCCTCCGGCTTGAGCGCGTAGGCGCCCTTCTTGTCGAAGCCGAGCGGGTTGACGCAGTCGACGACGAGTTTGCCGGCCAGTTCCTCCCGCAGGGCCTCCAGCGTCTTGCCGTGGCCCTCCCACGGGACGGCGACGATCACGATGTCGCTGCGGCGCGCGGTCTCGGCGTTGTCGGCGCCCTCGACGCCGTGGCCGAGCTCCTCGGCTGCGGTCCGGGCGCGGTCGGCGGCGCGCGAGCCGATGATCACCTTCTGGCCGGCCTTGGCGAGGCGGTAAGCGAGGCCCTTGCCCTGCGGGCCGGTGCCGCCGAGCACGCCGACGACCAGTCCGGAGACGTCGGGAAGGTCCCACGGGTCCTTGACGGGGGCCTTCGCCGGGGCGTCCCCCGGGGTGTTGTGAGCACTGTCGGTAGAGGTCATGGGCCGACTGTACGTCGGCGCGTCCGGCGGCCCCCGCCCGTGTCGGGTGAATGGAACGGGTGAAGGGGCGGCGGAAACCCGGGCCGGCCGCGGCCGGGTGCGGCACGATGCGGGCGCATGGACGCCGTACGGGTCGCGCTGCTGCGTGAGGTGCTTGCCGGGACCGAGTGGCTGGGGGCCACCCGGAGGTTCGCCGGGGTGCTGCGGGGGTCGGTCGTGTCGCACGGGGGCGGGCTGCTGCTGACCGGCACGGCGGAGTACGAGCCCTGGCATCTGGCAGCGCACCTGGTGGACGAGGCGGCCTGGTCCGGCACGCCGGAGCTGGCGCCGACACTGGTCCGCCACGCCCCGCGCCCCGGCGACCCCGCGCACCTCGCGGTGGGGCCGGGCCGGATCGAGGCGGCGCGGCGGGGCGAGACGCTGCTGGTGGCGTCGCCGTCGGCGGACGCACCGCTCCTCGAACGGGTGGCGGACGCCCGCCGGGCCGGGGTCACCGTCCTCGCCCTCGGTCCTGTCGAGGCGGATCTGACGGCACTGGCGCACGAGACGCTGGCCGTGCCGGACGGCTCCGAGCTGGACCTGGACAGCGTGCAGCACCTGGTGAGCGCGGCGGCCGGCGAGACGCTGCCGCCGACCCGGGGGCGCCGGCGCCTCGCCGACCGCCTCTCCCACCTCGCCGAACGCCTGACGGCGCCGCCCCCTCCGCCCTGGTGACGCCGAAAGCACCGGTCCCCGGCTCGGCGCGGCCGGTCAGTCCTCGTCGGCGGCGCCGCCCGTCGGGGCGTCGTGCCACTTGGGGTCGTTCTCCCACTGGAGGTTGCGTTCGCGGGCGCTCTGCATCGCGTGCTCGGCCTCGACACGGGTGGCGTACGGTCCGAACCGGTCCTTGGCCGGGCACTCCGGCCCTTCCTCGACCTTCTTGTGCTCCAGGCAGTAGTACCACTCGCCCGGTTTGCCGGCGGTCCGCTTCTTGAACAGGGGCATGACGGCTCCTCTCGCCATCGACATGTTCCCCCATGCCCGCTCGTTAGACTCACCGGCATGTCTGGCCAGTCGCTGCTCGTCCCAGGGGAGCTGTCCCCCACCCGTTCCGTGCCCGGAAACATCCGCCGCCCCGAGTACGTGGGCAAGCCGGCGCCGACGCCCTACACCGGGCCGGAGGTGCAGACGCCCGAGACGATCGAGGCGATGCGCCGGGCCGGCCGGATCGCCGCGCAGGCGATGGCGGAGGCCGCCAAGCTCATCTCGCCGGGGGTGACCACCGACGAGCTGGACCGGGTCGCGCACGAGTACATGTGCGACCACGGCGCCTACCCGTCGACGTTGGGCTACCGCGGTTTTCCCAAGTCGCTGTGCACGAGCGTGAACGAGGT
Organism: Streptomyces sp. NPDC058291; assembly: GCF_042880855.1. NCBI lineage: Bacteria > Bacillati > Actinomycetota > Actinomycetes > Kitasatosporales > Streptomycetaceae > Streptomyces > Streptomyces sp. NPDC058291. The sequence goes on along the minus strand of NZ_JBHVYK010000061.1, from coordinate 31,001 downwards.
GATCTGCCACGGCATCCCCGACTCGACGGTCCTGCGCGACGGCGACATCGTCAACCTCGACGTGACGGCCTACATCGGCGGGGTGCACGGCGACAACAACGCCACGTACCTGGTCGGGGACGTCGACGAGGAGTCGCGGCTGCTGGTGGAGCGGACCCGGGAGTCCCTGGAGCGGGCGATCAAGGCGGTCAGGCCCGGCCGGCAGATCAACATCATCGGCCGGGTCATCGAGTCGTACGCGAAGCGGTTCGGGTACGGGGTGGTGCGGGACTTCACCGGTCACGGCATCAACTCGTCGTTCCACTCCGGGCTGATCATCCCGCACTACGACAGCCCGCACGCCACGACCGTCATCCAGCCCGGGATGACCTTCACGATCGAGCCGATGCTGACCCTCGGCACGCACGACTACGACATGTGGGACGACGGCTGGACCGTGGTGACCAAGGACCGCAAGCGCACGGCCCAGTTCGAGCACACCCTGGTGGTGACGGACACCGGGGCCGAGATCCTCACCCTGCCGTAGCCGCACGCGACGTGAGCCCGCTCTCCTCGGAGGGCGGGCTTTTCGTCGCCGCGCACGGGCCGGTTGCGGCGCCTGCGGGTCTCCCGGACGGACCGGGCCCCTCGCTTCACCGCGAGGAGGCCCGGCGCCGGATCAGAACCGGTCGCAGTGCTTGCCGGCCCAGAAGATGTCCGCCGACACCGTGTCGATCGCGCCGACGTAAGGGCTGCAGACACCCTCGTCCCCGCCGAAGTGGTGGTGCTGGCGGGGGCCGCCCTCGTCCTCGCCGAAGTGGTGGTGCTGGCGGGGGCCCTCGTCCCCGCCGAGGTGGTGGTGCTGGCGGGGGCCCTCGTCGGCGGTGGCGGTCGTCGCGCCGGCGGCGACGAGAGCGATGCCCAGGACGGCTGCTGCCAGGACTGAACGGATACGCATGGTGTTCCTCTCACGGGGCGAGTGGTCACGCCCAGAGGTCCCCGCTCCCCTCCCGCCGCACACACCACACCACCCGTACGGACCCCCGGGCCTGGTCCGGAGGGCTCAGCGCTCCAGGAACACCCGGCCGCCGATCTCGACCCAGCCGTAGGGCTGAGGGGCCGTCAGGATCTGGGAGCCCGCGCCCTGGGTGATGTTCAGGGCGCGGCCGAGGCGTTCGGTGAGCAGGAGGGCCGCCGCACCGGTGGCCTCGTCCTCGTCGACGCCGTCGTCGCGGCCCGGGAAGGCGCGGGCGCGGATCCGGCCGGCCGGCTCGTCCTCCCAGGCCCAGGCGTAGATCCACTCGCCCTTGGGCGGCACGGGCAGGTCGTCGACCTCTGCGGCCGTCGCGTACTGCCGCAGGGTGCGCGGCGGCGCCCATTCGGCGCGCGCCTCGATCCAGGTGAACTCCCCGTCCAGGCGGGTGCCCACGACGCCGGCCGGGGTGACGAGCTCGGGCACGTCGAGCAGCCAGGCGACGCCCACGCACGGGTGCCCGGCGAAGGGCAGAGGCAGGGTGGGCGTGTAGATGTCGATGACCCCGCGCTCGGGGTCGTCGACGAACACCGTCTCGCTGAAGCCGAGTTTCGCCGCGAGGTCCTGCCGGTCCTCGCGGTCGGGGAGCACCGAGCCTTCGCGGACCACGCCCAGTTCGTTGCCGTAGCCGCCGTTCGGCGCGCAGAAGACGCGGAGCACGTCGTAATCAGTCACCGGGGAATTGAAGCACCGCCCGGGGGACGGGTTCGTCCCGCCCGGGCGACGGGTTCGTCTCGGGCGGGAAGGCCGACCGCGGGGGGTCCGCGCTCGGGTCACGGGGGCGGTGTCGCCTCCGGTGGGCGTGACCGACAAACGGAGGATTTGACTCTCTCTTGAGCTTTCCTTGGCTTCTGCTTGACATCTCCGTGATCGGCTCGTGCTCTTACGGCGTCTATGAGAGGTGAATCACGGCCTCAACGGGCATTGCGCAGGTAAGCCTTGGATAAGTTAGGCGAGCCTCACCAATACGTGTGAGCCCTGTCACGCGATTTTTCAGCCACTGCTGGGAGCCCGAATGCGAGCCGCCAGACTGTCCGTCGCCACCGCCGTCGCCGCCGTCACGGCCCTGACCGCCGTCACCGGCTGCACCTCCAAGAGCGACGCGAAGGACGGCGACCGGGTCATCGGCGTGACCGCCACCGACTCGACGTGCGAGACCTCCAAGAAGGAGATCCCCGCCGGGCACGTCGAACTCGCCGTGGAGAACAAGGGATCCAAGGTCACCGAGGTCTACCTCCTCTTCCCCGACGACCGCATCGTCAGCGAGCGGGAGAACATCGGCCCCGGCACCAAGCAGCGCGTCACCGCCGAGGTGAAGGCCGGCGACTACCGCATCGCCTGCAAGCCGGGCATGAAGGGCGACGGCATCCGTCAGACCCTCAAGGTCACCGGCGGCTCGGTCGCCCAGCGCGACCCCCGCCTCGACAAGGCCGTCGCCGCCTACCGCGCCTATGCGCAGACCCAGGCCGACGAGACCCTGCCCAAGGTCGCCACGTTCGTCGCGGCGGTCAAGGCCGGGAACCTCGAGGCCGCCAAGAAGGCCTACGCGCCCTCGCGCATCGGCTGGGAGCGCACCGAGCCGGTCGCGGAGTCCTTCGGCACCATCGACCCGAAGGTCGACGTGCGCGCCGACGGCCTGGAGAGCGGCCAGAAGTGGACCGGCTGGCACCGGCTGGAGAAGGCCCTCTGGCAGGACAAGAAGATCGGCGCCGAGGAGAAGACCCTCGCCGACCAGCTCGTCACCGACCTCACCGTCTGGCAGAAGCGGGTCGGCAAGGCCGTGATCACCCCGACCTCCATGGCCAACGGCGCCAAGGAGCTCCTCGACGAGGTCGCCACCGGCAAGGTCACCGGCGAGGAGGAGCGCTACTCGCACACCGACCTGGTCGACTTCAAGGGCAACGTCGAGGGCGCGCAGCAGTCGTACGAGCTGCTCAAGCCGGTCGCCAAGGAGAACGACGCCCCGCTGGTCGCCGAGCTGGACAAGCAGTTCGCCGCGCTGGACGCGCTGCTGGACAAGTACCGCCCGAACACCACGTCGTACGAGTTCACCTCCTACGACAAGGTCGGCGCCGCCGACCGCAAGGAGCTGTCGGACGCGGTCAACGCGCTCGCCGAGCCGTTGTCCAAGCTCGCCGCCGCCGTCGCCAAGTAATGAGGGGCACAGGAACATGACGGAGACGCAGACCAAGGGCGGCAGCCCCTCCCGGCGGTCGCTGATCGGCTGGGGCGGGGCCGGGCTCGCGCTCGGCGCCGCCGCGGCCGGCGGCGCGGTCGCGATGACCCGCACCGGCGCGGACGTCGACCCGGCCGCCGCCGACGCGAGCGGCGCGGTCGACTTCCACGGCGCGAACCAGGCGGGCATCGCCACGCCCGTGCAGGACCGGCTGCACTTCGCCGCGTTCGACGTGACGACCACGGACCGCGCCGAGTTCGTGCGGCTGCTCAAGGACTGGACGCGGGCGGCCCGCCGGATGACGGCCGGCCAGGCGGTCGGGGAGGGCGCCTACGGCGGTCTGCCCGAGGCGCCGCCGGACGACACCGGCGAAGCGCTGGGCCTCAAGCCCTCCCGGCTGACCCTGACGGTCGGGTTCGGGCCCTCCCTGTTCAAGAAGTTCGGCCTCGCCGACCGGCGGCCCGACGCGCTCGTCGACCTGCCCACGTTCGCCGGGGACGCGCTGGACCCGGCCCGCAGCAACGGCGACCTGTGCATCCAGGCGTGCGCCGACGACCCGCAGGTCGCCGTGCACGCGATCCGCAACCTGGCCCGGATCGGCATGGGCAAGGTCGTCATCCGCTGGTCGCAGCTCGGCTTCGGCAAGACCTCGTCCACCACGCCCGACGCGCAGACCCCGCGCAACCTGATGGGCTTCAAGGACGGCACCCGCAACATCGCCGGCACGGAGCCCGACCGGCTGAAGAAGTTCGTCTGGGTCGGCGAGAAGGACGGTCCCGGCTGGATGACGGGCGGCTCCTACCTCGTCGCCCGCCGCATCCGCATGCACATCGAGACCTGGGACCGCACCCCGCTGCAGGAGCAGGAGGACATCTTCGGCCGGGACAAGGGCGAGGGCGCCCCGGTGGGCAAGGCGAAGGAGCGCGACGAGCCGTTCCTGAAGGCGATGAAGCCCGACGCGCACGTGCGGCTCGCGCACCCCGACTCCAACCACGGGTCGACGATCCTGCGCCGCGGCTACTCCTTCACCGACGGCACCGACGGTCTGGGGCGGCTGGAGGCGGGACTGTTCTTCCTGGCCTACATGCGCGACGTGAGCAACGGGTTCGTCCGCATCCAGCGCAACCTCGCCACCGACGCGCTCAACGAGTACATCCAGCATGTGGGTTCGGCCGTCTTCGCCGTCCCGCCGGGCGTCCGCGACAAGGACGACTGGTGGGGCCGGACGCTGTTCTCCGAGGAGGCGTAGCCCGTGTTCTCCAACTACCTGATCGGACTGCGCGAGGGCCTGGAGGCCTCTCTCGTCGTCTGCATCCTCATCGCCTACCTGGTGAAGACCGAGCGCCGCGACGCGCTGAGGCCGGTGTGGGCCGGCATCGGCATCGCGGTGCTCATCGCCATGGGCTTCGGCTGCGTCCTCGAATTCGGCTCGCAGGAGCTGACGTTCAAGGCGCAGGAAGCGCTCGGCGGATCGCTGTCGATCATCGCGGTCGCGCTGGTGACGTGGATGGTGTTCTGGATGCGGCGCACCGCCCGGCACCTGAAGTCGGAGCTGCACGGCAAGCTGGACGCGGCCCTCGCGATGGGCACCGGCGCGCTGGTGGCCACGGCGTTCCTCGCGGTCGGCCGCGAGGGCCTGGAGACGGCCCTGTTCGTGTGGACGTCCGTCCACGCGGCCGGCGACGGCACCCCGCGCCCGCTGATCGGCGCGGCGCTCGGCCTGTCGACGGCCGTCCTGCTGGGCTGGCTGTTCTACCGCGGAGCGCTGCGGATCAACCTCGCGAAGTTCTTCACCTGGACGGGCGGCATGCTCGTCGTGGTGGCCGCGGGCGTGCTGGCGTACGGCGTCCACGACCTCCAGGAGGCCGACTGGATCGCGGGCCTGACGGACAGGGCCTTCGACGTCAGCGACACGATCCCGCCCGACAGCTGGTACGGCACGCTGCTGAAGGGCGTGTTCAACTTCCAGCCCGATCCGACGGTCCTCCAGGTCACGGTGTGGCTGCTCTACCTGGTCCCGACGCTCGCGCTGTTCCTCGCCCCGGTAGGGTTCGCCTCCGGGAAGGGGAAGGTGAAGTCGCCTGATGACCAGGGAACGCAGCCTGACGAGCGGGGTCCGCAAGCGTCGAGGACTCCGCAGGCGTGACCGGTACGCCCTCGTAGCGGCCTCGCTCACCGCCGTCTCGCTCACCGCGAGCGGCTGTGTGGTGGTCCACGGCGAGCTGGAGATGCTCCCGTCGGCCACCCAGGGCGAGGCCGTCAAGGCCGTCGAGCAGTTCACGGCCGCGTACAACAAGGCGGACGCGGCGTACGACAGCTCCCTGGACGCCGAGCGCACCGCCGGCGCCCTCGGGATCATCGACGCGGCCCGGCTGAAGGCGGGGCACGTCAACAACCCGACAGGCAACCCCGACCACACGCCGCTGGTGCTGTCGGACGTGAAGTACACGATTCCCGAGAAGACCGGCTGGCCGCGCTGGTTCGTCGCCGACGCCAAGGGCAACAAGGGCGGCAACGCGCGCTGGCTGCTGGCGTTCACGCGCGAGGGGCGCGGGCAGCCGTGGCAGGCGACGTATCTGACGCTGGTGGCGCCGGGCTCGGTGCCGGCGTTCGAGAAGGGCGAGGACGGCTGGGCCGAGGCCCTGCCCGCCGACACCGCCGAACTCGCCCTGGCTCCCGGGGATCTGAGCAAGGACTACACGGCCTATCTGCAGAGCGGCCGGGGCGCCTTCGCGAACGGCCCCTACACCAGCGCGCTGCGCGCCTCCCGTGCGAAGAACGCCGTCAAGCCGGGCCTGGCCACCCAGTACGTCGACCAGCCGCTGAGCGCAGGCGAGTACGCGCCGCTGGCGCTGCGCACCGCGGACGGCGGGGCGCTGGTGTTCTTCACCACGCACCACTACATGAAGCAGACGGCCGCCGCGGGCGCCTCCGTGCCCACCCCGAACGCGAACGTGCGCGCGCTGACCACGGGTGACATCCAGCAGTCCCTGACGATGGAGTTCGTCTCCACCGACGTGGCCCTGAGCCCCGCGAAGGGCTCGAAGGGCGGCAAGGTGTCGGTGCTGAGCCGCCTGGAGGGGCTCACCGGCGCCAAGGGCGAGTGAGGCCGGCCGGGACAGGGAGACCGACAGAGGTGCGGGCCGGGGCTCGGACGTCGGACCTCGCGGTCACCGGCTGAGCGGCCAGGCCCCCGTCGCATGGTCCTGGTCCTGCCCGAGGTGGCGGGCGCAGGCGTCGGTGAGGGTTTCCAGGAGGGTCAGCGGATCGGGCAGCGGATGCTCGGGGCCGCGCAGCCAGTGCACGGCCCGGCCGTCGTCGCCGGTGAGACGGGCGGGCGGCACCAGGACATAGGAGCCGCGGCAGTGCCAGCGCAGGCCGGGGTGCTCGTCCATGGTCTCGGGGTGGCAGTCCAGCTCGCACGGCCACCACTCGTCCTCGTCCTCGGGGGTGCCGCGGGTGAGGGTGAAGAAGAGCAGCCGCCCGTCGTCGCTCTCGGCGACCGGGCCGATCTCGACGCCGGCGCCGAGCAGCCGCTCCAGGGCGTCCCGGCCGGCCTCCAGGGGCACGTCGAGGACGTCGTGGGTCATGCCGGTGGCGGTGATGAAGTTGGCCTGCGGCTGGTGTCGGGCCCAGCGCTCGATCTGGGCGCGGTCGGTCGTGGACTGCGTCTGCCAGGCGAAGGAGACCGGGTGCCGGGCGGGGGTCGGACAGCCGACCCGGTCGCAGGAGCAGCCGTAGCCGGGGGCCGGATGCGCGGCGGGGGCCAGCGGGAGTCCCGCGTCGGCGGCGGCCAGCAGCAGGGCCTCACGGTCGCCGCCGTCGGCGGCTTCGGTCGGGCCGCTCGCGCGCAGCCACTCCGTAAGTCTTCCCCACAGTCCGGTCCGGCCGTCGAACTCCGCGCTCATCTGTCCCCTCGCCTCGGTGGTGCGGACAGCATGCCCTATGGTCGCACCATCCTGCGCATCGGGGGGCCCTAGCCGTGAATCGGGGCAGGTGGGACGGGTGGGGCCAGAGCGGCTGATGTGCCGCGCGCCGGCCGGGTCACCGGGGCTCAGAATCGCGGGGGGCGAGGCCGTGGAGGGCGTAGTCGACCAGGGCGTCGGTGTACTCGTAGGTGATCGGTCCCGTGTACTGCAGCCAGCGCTGGGCCAGCGGGGAGATGAAGAACTCCAGGGCGATGCGCGGGTCGAGGTCGGCGCGGACCTGGCCGGCCCGCTGGGCGGAGCGCAGCCGGTCGACGTACAGCTGGATGGACGGTTCCAGGAGCTTGGCCGTGAACTCGCGGCCCACCTGCTCGTTGACCACGCCCTCGGCGGCCAGCGCCCGGGACGGCGCCTCGAACCGGGGGTCCGTCAGCTGGTCGACGGTGGCCCGCAGGACGGCCTTGACGTCGGCCGCGAGGTCGCCGGTGTCGGGGATGGCGTAGGGCTCGTGCTCGTCCGAGCCGGCGTCGCGGGCGGCCTGTTCGCCGAGGTCCAGGAACGCTTCGAGCAGGACATCGGCCTTCGACCCCCACCAGCGGTAGATGGTCTGCTTGCCGACGCCGGCGCGGGCGGCGATGCCCTCGATCGTGGTCCGGGGATAGCCGACCTCGGCGACCAGGGCGAGGGCGGCGTCGTAGATCGCGCGCCGGGACCGCTCGCTGCGGCGGCTGGTGTCGGGGGCCGGTTTGCCGGGCTGGGTGACCATGCCTCGACGGTACCAAGGCCATGAGACGGCACGTCTCGCGAGCGGTCCGGTCCGGCTCCCCTAAGCGGCTTCCCGGGGGTAGCGGACCCCGATGCGTGCGCGGACCGCGTCCAGCGTCCGCATGACCGCGAGGCTCCCGTCGAGCGGGACCAGCGGGGACTCCGTCTCGCCGGCCCGCAGCGCCCGCATGACCTCCCGGGCCTCGTGCCGCAACGTCGTACGCGGTCCGTCGGCGGGGTCGGCGGCGAACTCCTGCGGGTCGCGGCCGGCCCGGTGCAGGACCAGACGGTCGGGGTGGAAGAAGCCGGACGGGATGTCGATGCGGCCGCGCGAGCCGGTGACGGAGGCGGTGGTGCCGGTGCCGCCGGAGAGGGAGCAGTGCAGCGCCGCGAGCGCGCCGGAGTCCCAGGACAGCGCCAGGGCCGTCTGGAGGTCGACGCCCTCCGGGGACAGGACGGCCCGGGCGGCGATGCCCGAGGGCTCGCCGAGCAGCAGGTGGGCGAACGCGACCGGGTAGACGCCGAGGTCGAGCAGGGCGCCGCCGCCCTGGGCGGGGTCGCGCAGCCGGTGCGAGGGCGGGAAGGGCCCTTCGAGACCGAAGTCGGCCTGGACGGTGCGCACCTCGCCGATCGCGCCGTCGTCGACGAGGTCCTTGAGGCGGCGGACGACCGGGTTGCAGTACATCCACATGGCTTCCATGAGGAAGCGGTCGTGCCGCCGGGCCAGCGCCACGAGTTCCTCCGCCTCGCGCGCGTTCAGCGTGAACGCCTTCTCGCACAGCACGTTGCGCCCGGCCTCCAGGCACAGGCCGGCGGCGGTGCGGTGGGCGGCGTGCGGGGTGGCGACGTAGACGACATCGATGTCCTCGTCGGCCGCGAGGGCGGCCCAGTCGCCGTAGGCCCGCGGGATGCCGAACCGTTCGGCGAACGCCTTGGCGGAGGACTCGGTGCGCGAGGCGACCGCGACGACCTCGGCGTCGGGCAGGTCGATCAGGTCCGCCGTGAACGCGCCCGCTATGCCGCCGGTCGCCAGGATCCCCCACCGCACCGTGTCCGCCGTCATACCCTGCCCCGCCCTCGTGCCGTCCCGTCAGTGTGTTCGAGCTGAGAGCATAGGTGGCCGAGACGTCGAAGAGGGAGGGGCGACCGTATGCCGGAGGGTGGGGCCGTACCCGAGGCGCCGGAGACGGTCGCTCCCGCGCCGCCGCGCGACCGGCGCGGGACCGGACTGCTCGTCACGCTCGTCCTGGGCGGGCTGACCGCCACTCCCCCGCTGTCGATGGACATGTACCTCCCGGCGCTGCCCGAGGTGACCCGCACCCTGCACGCGCCCGCCGCGACGGTGCAGCTCACCCTCACCGCGTGCCTGGCCGGCATGGCGCTGGGACAGCTGGTGGTCGGCCCGATGAGCGACCGGTGGGGTCGCAGGCGCCCGCTGCTCGCCGGGCTCGCGGTCTACGTCCTGGCGACCGCCCTGTGCGCCCTGGCGCCGAACGTCGACGTGCTGGTCGCCTTCCGGCTGCTGCAGGGGCTCGCGGGCGCGGCGGGGATCGTCATCGCGCGGGCCGTCGTACGGGATCTGTACGACGGCGTGGCGATGGCCCGCTTCTTCTCCACCCTGATGCTGGTGTCCGGGGTGGCCCCGGTGGTGGCGCCGCTGATCGGCGCGCAGATCCTGCGGACGACGGACTGGCGGGGCGTGTTCGCGCTGCTCACCGCGGTCGGGCTGGTGCTGGCCGCCCTGGTGTGGACCAGGCTCCCGGAGACGCTGCCCGGCGCCGAACGGCACGGGGGCGGCACGGGCGAGGCCCTGCGCTCGATGCGCGGGCTCCTGTCCGACCGCCTCTTCACCGGCTTCCTGCTCACGGGCGGCTTCGCCTTCGCCGCGCTGTTCGCGTACATCTCGGCCTCGCCGTTCGTGGTCCAGGAGATCTACGGCGCCTCTCCGCAGACGTTCGGTCTGCTGTTCGGCGTCAACTCGGTCGGGCTGGTGGTGGTCGGCCAGATCAACGGCAGGGTGCTGGTGGGACGGGCGCGGCTGGAACGGGTCCTGGCGGTCGGGCTGTCGACGGTGGTGCTGGCCGCGACCGCGCTGCTGCTGATGACGACCGGCGTGCTCGGCGAGGTGGGGCTGGCCCCGGTGGCCGCCGCGCTGTTCGTGCTGATGTCCGCGATGGGCCTGACGCTGCCCAACGCCCAGACCCTCGCCCTGATGCGGGTCCGGCACTCGGCCGGCTCCGCCTCCGCGCTCCTGGGCACCTCCTCGTTCCTGATCGGCGCGATCGCCACCCCGCTCGTGGGGATCGCCGGGGACCGCACCGCCGTCCCGATGGCCGTCGTCCAGTTGGCTGCCGCACTGGTGGCGCTGGCCTGCTTCGTGGTTATGTGCCGTCCCTGGGCGGACGCCGGGACGCAGGACGCGACTCCCGCCGGCCGAGGGCACGCGAGAGCGGGGGAAGAGAGCTGAGCGCACCGAGACTGCGCGTCGACACACCGGAGCGGGCCGGGCTCGACCCGGAGGAGACGCGGCTGCTGGTCCGTGACGTCGTCGACCTCACCGTGGGCGACCGGCCCTGGGCGGCGGGCGCCGTCGTGGTCGCCGGGCGCGGCCCGGTGATCGCCGTGCAGGAGGCGGTGGGCTGGGCGGTGCGGTACGCGGCCTACGATCCGGCGGCCGACGCGGGCGTGGAGCTCCCGGCGGGGGCGCGGATCCCGATGACCGTGGACACCCCCTTCGACCTGGCCTCCCTCACCAAGCTGTTCACCTCGGTGGCGGCGGTCCAGCAGATCGAGCGCGGCACCCTCGGCATCGACGCCCGGGTCGGCGCCTACCTCCCCGACTTCGGCGCCGTCGCCGCGCACGACGTCACCGTCCGGCAGCTCCTCACCCACACCTCCGGGCTGCGCCCCGAGCTGCCCCTGTACGACTGCGCGGACGACGTGGAGCGGCTGGAGCTGCTGCGCGCCGAGGCGCCGGTCGGCGAGCCCGGCGCGTATCTGTACTCCGACCTGAACATGCTGCTGCTGCAGCAGCTCCTGGAGCGGCTGACCGGGCGCACGCTGGACGTCCTGGTGCACGAGGGGATCACCCGTCCGCTGGGGATGACCTCGACCGCCTTCGGCCCCTGCCCCGGCGCGGCCGCCACCGAGGACCAGCGGCGGCCGTGGGCGAAGGCGGACCGGGGGATGCTGCGGGGCGTGGTGCACGACGAGAACGCCTGGGCGCTGGGCGGGGTGGCCGGTCACGCGGGCCTGTTCTCGACCGGCCGGGACCTGGCCGTGTTCTGCCGGACGCTGCTGTCGGGCGGTTCGTACGGTCCCGCCCGGGTCCTCGGCCCCGACTTCGTGGAGCTGCTGCTGACGCCGCCGGGGCTGGGTTTCGCGGTGGACCAGCCGTGGTTCATGGGCGAGCTGGCCGGCGAGGGCGCGGCCGGCCACACGGGGTTCACGGGCGCCTCGCTGGTCCTCGACCCCGCCACCGACACCTTCGTGGTGCTGCTGGCGAACACGGTGCATCCGGTGCGCAGAACGCCGGACAGCTCGCCGCGCGCGCTGGTGGGGACGCGGATGGCGATGGCGGTGCGCTGAGGCGGACGCGCTGCCGCAGACGCGCTGCCGCGAGCCCGCTGTGCGTCGGGGCGGGTGCGCTGCGGCGGGTGCGCCCGGGGCCGTCCGGCATGCGGGGTGCGCGGTGCGGGCGACCTGGCCCGACGGGGTGCGCGGTGCGGGCGACCAGGCCCGGCGGGGTGCGCGATGAGGGCGACCAGGGCCGGCGGGGTGCGCGATGAGGGCGACCAGGGCCGGCGGGGTGCGCGGTGAGGGCGGGGCCCACGGCCTGAGAAAATCGGTGCGTGAACCTTCCCGCATCCGCCGCCGAGACCCTGCGCGCCGCCCTCGGAGACCTCCTCGACGGGCTGCCGCCCAAGCAGGCCTCGCAGGCCGTGGACCGGCTCATCGCCAGCTACCGGGGCGCGACCCCGACCGACGCGCCGATCCTGCGCGACCGCGCGGACGTCGCCGCGTACGCCGCGTACCGCATGCCGGCGACCTTCGAGGCGGTGTGCTCGGCGCTGGAGGCGTTCGCGGACGCGGCGCCGGGGTGGACGCCGGCCAGCCAGGTCGACGTCGGCGGCGGGACGGGCGCGGCGACCTGGGCGGTGAACGCGACCTGGCCGGGGACGCGCCCGGTGACCGTGCTCGACTGGTCGGAGCCCGCCCTGGCCCTGGGCCGGGAGGTCGCCGCCGCGCACCCGGCGCTCGGGGACGTCCGCTGGCAGCGCGCCCGCGTCAACGCGTCCCTGACGCTGGAGAGCGCCGACCTCGTCACCGTCTCCTACGTCCTCAACGAGCTGGCCGCGCCCGACCGGGCCGCCCTGGTGGACGCCGCCGCGTCGGCCGCGCAGGCCGTGGTGATCGTGGAGCCGGGCACCCCCGACGGATACGCCCGGGTGATCGAGGCCCGCGGCCGGCTGATCACGGCCGGTTTCCGCGTGGCCGCGCCCTGTCCGCACAGCGCGGACTGCCCGATCGCACCCGGCACCGACTGGTGCCACTTCTCGGCGCGGGTCAGCCGCTCCTCGCTGCACCGGCAGGTCAAGGGCGGCTCGCTGCCCTACGAGGACGAGAAGTTCAGCTACGTGGCGGCCGTCCGCTTCCCCGTCTCCCCGGCCTCCTCCCGCGTCGTGCGGCGACCGCAGATCCGCAAGGGCCAGGTACTCCTCGACCTGTGCGAGACCGAGGAGCGGCTCAGCCGTACGACGGTCACGAAGAGACACGGCGACCTCTACAAGGAGGCCCGGGACGCCGACTGGGGCGACGCCTGGCCGCCGGGCGCCTGAACAGGCGCCCGGTCGGGCCGGCGTCACCGCGATCGCAGGGCGGACGAACCGGTTCCGCATGCTGGACGCTCCCGTACGCTGCGGGCCCATGGATGCGAAGACGAAGATCGCGGTCGTCACGGGCGCCGGTTCCGGCATCGGCCGCGCAGTGGCGGTCGAACTGCTGCGCACAGGCTGGTCGGTGGCGCTGGCCGGACGGCGTGTCGAGCCCCTGGAGGAGACGGCCGCGCTGGCGCCCGAGGGCCCCGTTCTCGCCGTGCGGACGGACGTCTCGCGCCCCGAGGACGTGTCGGCCCTGTTCGCCGCGGTGCGCGAGCGGTTCGGGCGGCTGGACCTGCTGTTCAACAACGCGGGCACGTTCGGGCCGGGGGGCGTGCCGTTCGAGGAGCTCCCCTACGACGCCTGGCGGCACGTGGTGGACACCAATCTCAACGGGGCGTTCCTGTGCGCGCAGGGGGCGTACCGGCTGATGAAGGAGCAGGATCCCCGGGGCGGACGGATCATCAACAACGGCTCCGTCTCGGCCCACGCGCCCCGCCCGCTCTCGGCGCCCTACACCGCGACCAAGCACGCGCTGACCGGCCTCACCAAGTCCCTCTCGCTGGACGGGCGGGCGCACGGGATCGCCGTCGGGCAGATCGACATCGGCAACGCGGCCACCGACATGACGGCGCGGATGCGGACGGGCGCGCTGCAGGCGAACGGCGAGACCGCGCCGGAACCGGTGATGGACGTCGCCGATGTGGCGCGCACGGTGCGGCACATGGCCGAGCTGCCGCTGGAGGCGAACGTCCAGTTCGCGACGGTGCTGGCGACGGCGATGCCGTACGTGGGGCGGGGCTGACGGCCGGCGGCGCGCTCCACGGATCGTCAACTCGTCAACCTGCACAGGCGGAATTCCCTGGTCCGCACCATTGCGGCCGGTAGCGGACCTATGCTCAACTCTTCTCCACGAGAACTCCACATGTGGAGCACATCAGTTCCGCACGGCGGGACCGTAAGCCATCCCGAGGGGGAGGGCAGCCGTCCCACGGCTCCGGTTGGGGGTGGGCCTCGCAAGGGACCGCGAGGCGCACACCGGAGCCGCGGGACGGCTGCCGCACCACCGCCCGATCGGCGGCCCCGCCGCAGCGATCGTCGCACCGTCACGGCGCGCAGGGCGCGGGCGGCGTCTCACGGGCCCGCCGTCCGCGCAGCGCGTACGCTCCGCCCGCCGCCGGCGCGACCACCGACCCGGCCCCGCCGAGCACGCCCCAGCCCCCCGGCCCGCCGCCCGCCGACGCGGCCCGCGCCCCGGCGGGCGGCGCCGCTCCCCGGGCTGACGCCTTCGTCCCGCCCTCGCTCGGCGCGTCCACCAGCGTCCCCACCGTCCCGGCGTCACCAAGCGGTCAAGAAGCCGAAGGTGCTGCTCGCCGACGAGCCCACCGGCAACCTCGACGAGGGCACCCGCGACGACATCATGGGGCTGCTGGAAGGCCTGTGGCACGAGTACGGGCTGACCTTCGTCATGGTCACCCACGACTCGTCGATCGCCCGCCGCACGCCCCGCCTGGCCGCCGTCGAGGCGGGCCGGCTCACCCTGACCGAACAGGCGGTCGCCGGCTCCCGCTGACCGCGCCGGCGTCTTCCCCCGTGGGGGACGTCCCACCGCCTGCCGGGCGGCGGAACGGCCCCCACGGCCGTCCGTTCCGCCGGGTCCCGCCACCCGAACGGCGTCCAGGAGGGGCCGGGCCGGTGTGGAAGGTGCGACGGTGGAAACGCGTCAGGGGTGGTTCCGGGCGGTCCCCGGGCGGTTCCGTTCCCCCCGCTCGCCGCCGCTCGTCACCGCCTGTTCCGACATGTTTCCGACGTTCCACCCGTCCCCGCTTGTCCCCGCTGTCTGTTCAGGAGTCACCGTGACCTGTTACGACCGACGTGATCTGGGCCTGTTGCTGCTCCGGCTGGGCACCGGCGGCGTGCTGGCGGCGCACGGCGCGCAGAAGCTGTTCGGCTGGTTCGGCGGCCACGGCCTGGAGGGCACGGGCCAGTTCATGGAGTCCGTGGGCTACGCGCCCGGCAAGGCCAGTGCCACGGCGGCGGGCCTGGCGGAGGCCGGCGGCGGCACGCTGCTGGCCCTGGGCCTGGCCACCCCGGCGGCCGGCGCGGCGGCGGCCGGCGCCATGGCGGGCGCGTCCGCCGTGCACACCCCCAACGGGTTCTTCGCGACGAGCGGCGGCTACGAGCACGCGGCCTCGCTGGGCCTGACCGCCGCCGGCCTCGCCGTCGCCGGCCCCGGCCGGCTCTCCCTCGACCACGCCCTCGGGCACACGGTCGACCGCGGCTGGATGGTCCCGGCGGCGCTCGGCGCGACGGCGGCCGTCACGGCGGTGGTGGTGGGCCTGCGCAACCAGCGGCTGCGCAGGCGGCAGGAGGGCGAGCAGGAGTCCCTCTTCGACGAGTGAACCCAGGGCGCCGCGGAAGCCCCGGCCAGCCAGGACGGCCCGGCCGCGCAGGACGCCCCGGACGGCCAGGACGCCACGGCCGCGCAGGACGCCCCGGACGGATGGGACGCCACGGCCGCGCAGGACGCCCCGGACGGCCGGGACGCCACGGACGCGCCGGACGGCCGGGACGCCTCGGACGCGCCGGACGCCCCAGGAAGGGTGCGTGACCTGGCAGGCTGCGGTCATGGACACCCCTCTCCCGCCGCCCGCCGCGCGTTCCGTCCCCCGTCCCGCCCAGCAGCCTCTGCCCGCTCCGGAACCCGCGGGGTCCGCCGGTCCCGTCGGCTCCCGGTCCGGCCCCGACGTCTGGGCCACCGTCGACGCCCTGCGGGTCTGGCTGGACGCCGACCGGGCGCACGGCGGCCGCGAGGGGCTGCTGCTGCGCGTGCTGAAGCTGACCGAGGAGGTCGGCGAGGTGGCCCAGGCGGTGATCGGCGCCACCGGCCAGAACCCCCGCAAGGGCGTCGACCACACCTGGGAGGACGTCCAGGCCGAGTTGTGCGACGTGGTCGTCACGGCGCTGGTCGCCCTGCGCACTCTGACGCCGGACGCCCAGGCGGTGTTCGAGGGACACCTCGCACGGGTGGCCGAGCGGTCCCTGGGGGGCGCGAGCGAGCGGCCCGAATGACGGACGCGGACGACCGGCCCGCACGACGGGTACGGACGACCGGCCCGCACGACGGACGCGGACGACCGGCCCGTACCTACGCACGCCGTCCGCCTGACGCAGGCCCGTCCGCCTGACGCAGGCCGGCTCCTCGCGAGGCGGCCGACCACGGGAGCGTCGTGTCACCGGGGTGCACGGGACCGTCCGGCGACGGGTCCATGGAACGGTCCGGCCACCGGTTCCGGGAACCGTCCGTCCACGGTCGGCGTGCCTCTGTACGATCACCGCACGCGAAGCGGGGGCGCTGAGGCGAGGGGGCGGGCATGGTGGACAACGCACGCGGGCACAGGACGACTTGGCCGGTGAGGGCCGTGGCGTCGGCGGCCGGGGCGGCGGTGCTGCTGGGCGGCTGCGGCAGCGGGGGCGACAAGGCGGCCGGGCCGGACCCTTCGGCGTCCGCCCGGCCGACGGCGTCCGCGTCCCGTTCCCCCTCCGCGCCGTCGTCCGCCGCCGCGTCGGACGGGGGCCCGGCGAAGCCGACGCCCTTCAGGGCGGATCCCGCCCGACTGCCCCGGACGAAGCCGCAGGGCAAGGCCCTGGCGCAGGCGGTGGTGCTGGAGCCGCCGGCCTGGGGCCCGGGCTTCCGGGCGCAGCGCCCGGCCGCGAGCGCCCCGGACACCGTCGCCGTGCTCGACGAGCAGTGCCGCTGGCAGCGCCGGCCCCTCCCCCGCACCGTCCTGGCCTCGTCGTCCCGCTACAGCGAGCTGCCGGGCACGGGCGGCAAGGGGACGGTGAAGGTGACCGCGGCGGTCACCGTGCACACCACGGTCGGAGCCGCCGACGAGCAGTTGGCCACCACCTTGGAGGAGGCGCTGCGCTGCCGTGACCAGCAGGTCCGCACCGACGAGCGGATCGCCGGGCTCGCGTCGGTCGCCACTCCGTACGGCCAGGGCGGCAACACCTACGCCGACGACTCGGTGCTGGAGATCGGTTCCTATCTCACCGGGAACACTCCGCAGTCCTACCGCTGGAACGTCGCCCGGCTCGGCTCGGTGACGGTGGCGGTGTCCGTGATGGGCGCCCAGGGTTACCGGGACGACGCGTTGACGCAGTACGCGTCGTACGCCCTCACCACCATGCTCAGCCGGATCGAGTCCGAGCTCGGGGGGAAGAACTGATGGAGCCGCTGCGTTCATCCGACCCCGCGCGGGTCGCGGACCATCGTCTGCTGGGCCGGCTCGGCGCCGGCGGCATGGGCGTGGTGTACCTGGCGCGCACGCCGGGCGGCGCGCTGGTGGCGCTGAAGGTCCTGCTCGCCGAGTACGCCGAGGAGCCGGGCTTCAAGGAGCGGTTCCGTCGCGAGGTCGCGGTCGCCCGGCGGGTCCACAGTCCCTGGGCGGTGCCGCTGGTGGACGCCGACCCGGACGCCGACGCGCCGTGGCTGGCGACCGCGTTCGTGCCCGGCCCGTCCCTGGGCGAGGCGGTGGCCGCGCACGGCCCGCTGGCGGAGCACGGCGTGCGGCTGCTCGGCGCCCGGCTGGCCGAGGCGCTGGGGGAGGTGCACCGGGCCGGTCTGGTGCACCGGGACCTGAAGCCGGGCAATGTGCTGATCGCCCATGACGGGCCCCGCCTCATCGACTTCGGCATCGCCCGGGCGCCGGAGGACACCGCGCTGACCGCGACCGGACTGGTCGTCGGCACCCCCGGTTATCTGTCGCCCGAGCAGGCCACGGGCCCCGGCGGCGACGGCATCGGACCGGCGAGCGACGTGTTCTCCCTCGGCTGTGTCCTGGCGTTCGCGGCGACCGGGCGGGCGCCGTTCGGCAGGGGGGCGGTCGACGCCCTGCTGTACCGGGCCGTGCACGACCCGGCGGACCTCGACGGGGTGCCGCCACGGCTGCGCGAGGTGGTGGAGGGCTGCCTGGAGAAGGAGCCGGCCCGGCGGCCCGAAGTCGTCGAACTGGCAGGGCGGTTGGCGGACGGGGGTGACCCGCGGGACGCGGACGCCTCCGGGTGGCTGCCCGAGCCGGTCGCCCGGCTGATCGCCGAGCGGTCGGCCGCCGCGCTCGCGCTGCCGGACATCGAGCACACCCAGGCCCCGTCCGACGCGCTCCCCGGCTCCGGGCCGGCCCGACCGGAAACGGACGGGACGTCCGGCTCCGGGCCGGCGCGACCCGACAGGGGCGGGACGTCCGGCTCGGGGCGGACGGAATCCGACACGGGCGGGACGTCCGGCTCGGGGCGGACGGAATCCGACACGGGCGGAACGTCCGGCTCGGGGCGGACGGAATCCGACACGGGCGGAACGTCCGGTTCGGGGCGGGCTGCATCCGACACGCACGAGACGTCCGGCTCGGCGGCGGAGCCGCGGGACGCCCGCCCGGCCGGCCGGCGCCGCTTCCTCCTGCTCGCGGGCGGGGCCGTCGCACTGACGGCGGCCGGCGGCGGGGCCTGGTGGGCCGCCGCCCGCGACGACGACGCGCAGGGCGACCACCCGGCCGCGGCCGCGTCCGCGCGGCGCCCGGTGCACACCGTCGCGCTGCACGGTGACCTCAGCGGCCCGCAGCGGGACACCGGCCGGGCGCAGGAGCGCGGACTGCGGCTGGCCGTCGCGGAGTTCAACGCGCGCGGCGACGCCCCGTTCACCGTCAAGGTCAGGACCGTCGACGACGGCGGCGATCCCGCGGCCTCGACCCGGCTCGCGGCAGAACTGGCGGACGACCCGGCGGTCCTCGCGGTGGTCGGCCCGACGAGCGACGCGACGGCGCAGGCGGCGCTCGCGAAGTACGACGCCGGGCTGCTGCCGGTCATCACCGTGTCCGCCGGCGCGATCAGCCTCGTCCTCCAAGGGTTCCGCTCGTTCCTGCTCGGCCGGCTGCCCGACTCGGTGCTCGGCGTGTACCTCAGCAACTACCTGCGAGGGAGCGGCCGTTCCCGCAAGGTCGGCCTGGTCGTCGATCGTCCCGCCGGCACGTACGGGACGGATCTCGGCACCGCCCTCGCCACCCAGCTCAGCAACGCGGGGCAGCCGCCGGTGCCGGAGGTCGTCAGCGCGATGCGCCGCGACTTCGGCACCGCGGTCGACGCGGTGCTCTCCGCCGGGGCGGACTCCGTGTTCTTCGCCGGGCTGCCCGACCGGGGGGCGCTGATCGCCTCGACGCTGCGGGAGCGCGCCTTCCGCGGCGCGCGGGTGTCCGGCCCGGCGCTGCTCGACGGCCGTTTCCTGACGGAGGCTCAGGAGTCCGCCGAGGGCTGGGTGATGGTGGCCCCCGTCATCGACGCGACCGTCAAGCCCGAGGCGAAGAAGTTCGCCGGGGCCTACCGCGATCACTGGAAGGAGGCGCCGCCCCGGTACGCGGCCGAGGCCTACGACGTGACGTCGATGCTGCTGAAGGCTCTGTCCGGGCTGCCGGCGAAGAGCAGGACCCGCGAGAACCTCCTGACGGCCGTGCAGACGGGGAAGTACGAGGGCATCACGAAGTCGTTCGCCTTCGAGCAGACCGGCAAGATGGCCAAGACCGGTCTGATGTTCATCGACGGCACCGGCGGCTTCCTGTGGCGGGTGGAGCAGGGCGACTTCGTGTACGGCGGCCCCGCGCCGCTCACGGTCTGATGGAGCCGCTGCGCTCCGGCGACCCGTCCCGGCTGGGTCGCTACCGTCTGCTGCGGCGGCTGGGCGCCGGCGGGATGGGCATCGTCTTCCTGGCCCGTGCGCCGGGCGGGGCGATCGCCGCGGTCAAGACGGTGCGTGCCGCGTACGCCGAGGAGCCGGGGTTCCGGGCCCGGTTCCGCCGCGAGGTGGAGGTCGCCCGGCGGGTGGACAGCCCGTGGGTGGTCCCGCTGCTGGACGCGGACGCCGACGCGGAGACGCCGTGGCTGGCGACCGCGTACGTCTCGGGTCCGTCGCTCGCCGAGACGGTGGACGTCTTCGGACCGCTCGGCCCCGCCTCGGTGCGGGTGCTGGGCCTGCGGCTCGCCGAGGCGCTCGACGCGGTGCACGCGGCCGGCCTCGTGCACCGTGACGTGAAGCCGGGCAACGTCCTGCTGGCCCCGGACGGTCCCCGGCTCATCGACTTCGGCATCGCCCGGGCGCCGGAGGCCACCGCGCTCACCTCCAGCGGCGTGATCGTCGGCTCGCCCGGCTTCCTCTCGCCCGAGCAGGCACGGGCGCGGGGCGGGGAGGTCGGGCCGCCCAGCGACGTGTTCTCGCTGGCGTGCGTGCTGGCCTACGCGGCGACCGGGGTGCGGCCGTTCGGCGGCGGCGGGGCGGCCGGCATGCTGCTGCGCACGGTCTACGACGAGCCGGATCCGGCCGCGATCCCGGACGAGCGGGCCTCGCTGCTCAGGGCCTGTCTGCACAAGGACCCGGCGCGCCGCCCCACCCTCGCCCACCTCCGCGAGGCTCTCGGGGAGAGCGCGCGGGGAGATGCGGGGGGAGAAGCGGTGCCCGACGGTGATCCGGCCGGGTGGCCGGGCTGGCTGCCCGAACCGGTCATCCGCCTGATCAACGACCGGTCCGCCGCCGTGCTCGCCCTCGGCGCGATCGAGCCGACCCAGGTGTCCGCGCCGGCGAACCCGGGGCCCCCCGCCGCCGCGGTGTCCCCGGAGGCCGCCACGCTGACGGCGGTCACGGCCGCCCCGCCCGCCGTGCCCGGCGTCCGCCGCCGCAGCTTCCTGCGCCTCGGCTCCACGGCCGGGGTCCTGGCCGCCGGTGGCGGCGGCGCGTGGTGGTGGAGCACCCGCCCCGGGACGGCGAAGGCGCCGCCGTCCGGGACGAGATCGCGCCCCGACATCGTCGTGGCGTTCCAGGGGGATCTGACCGGCGCCCGGAAGGACAGCGGCAACGCCCAGCTCAACGGCGCCCGGCTGGCCGTGGAACAGGTCAACGGCCAGAGCGACCGCCCCTTCCGCCTGCGGCTCCTCCCCTACGACGACGGCGGCGACCCGGCCCGTTCCGCCGGCCTGGCGCAGCGGCTCACGAAGGACGCGGCCGTCCTCGCGGTGCTGGGGCCCACCACCGACGCGTGCTTCCTCAGCTCCGAGGGCGCCTACACCAAGGCGGCGATGCCCGTGGTGTCGGTCTCGGTGGGCGTGGACACCCTGAACGACTCGTTCGGCGCCAACGTGTTCCACTCCCATGCGGCGCTGCACGTCAAGGACGACCTCTTCGCCGCCCCCTGCGTGCGCTATCTCAGCAACCACGCCGACGCGCGCAAGGCGTTCCTGGTGGACGACCGGGCGCAGGGCGACCTCGCCTGGACGGTGTGCGACCAGACCCAGCGCGGACTGCGCCACGCCGGCCGGGACGCCACGCTGACCGGCGTCCCCGCCGGCGGGGTCGACTACGCGGCGCTGGCCGCGGCGGTGCTGGCCGCGGGCGCGGACGCCGTCCTGAGCACGGGTGACGCGGCACGGACCGCCGCACTGGCGTCCGCCCTGCGCGCCGCCGGGTTCGCCGGAACCCGCATGGCGACCGAACGCGCCTTCGGCCCCGCGTTCCTCGCCGCCGCCGGCGCGGCCGCCACCGGCTGGGTCTTCGTCACCTCCTTCGCCGACCCGACGGCCCGCCCCTCCACCCGCGCCTTCGCCGCCGCCTACCGCCGCCGGTTCGGCGCCGCCCCCGGCTGGTACGCGGCGGAGGCCTACGACGCCGTGATGTTCCTGGCGCAGGTCTGCGCGCAGAACGGGACGGCGTTGAGGGAGCGCGGCGCGATCGCCCGCAGACTCCGCGAGGTCGCCCACACCGGGATCACCCGCACCGTCAGGTACGAGCAGGGGTACGGCTACAACCACGACGCGATGTTCGACTACCAGGTCACCGACGGCCGCTTCCGCTACCTCGGCCAGTACGAGGAGGCCGCGGTCTCGTGAACCTGCGCCCCGCCCCGCCCTCTCACCGCCCCGCCTCCCCGCCCGCGACCCGGCCACCCGACGTGCCCCGGACCACCCCTACGCCCACGCCCACCCTCACGCCCACACCCACACCCACGCCCACCCTCACGGCCACACCCACCCTCACGCCCACGCCCACTCCCCCGCTCCGCCTGAGCACCCCCACCGGCGCGCCGCGAACCCGGCGCGCGCCGCACTCGGCGTCTCCCTCGCCCGCCCACGAGACCGCACAGGCAGCCGCATATGGAACCCCGCAACTACCGCATGGTCGTCTCGACCACGCAGGACTTCGTCACGGCCTCCGCCGAAGCGGACCGCCAACTGCACCACTGGTTAGGGGTGATGAAGCTCTACGACACCTCCGTCCTCGACGAGGGCCGCAACGAGATAGCCGACGGCGTCACCCTCGACCACGACGTCACAGCCGGCCGGCACGGCTCGTACTCCCGCTGGCGTCTGCGTGAGACCAGGGACGCGGCCCAGGGCACCTGGCAGTCGACCGTGGTCGTCCGCTCGGGCAGCCGTACGGACAACCGCCGCACCTGGCTCCAGGTCGACATCGAGCACCAGCCGGCGCCCGGCCAGAGCCCCATCCGGGCCAAGACCCCGAACATCGTCAAGCTGCTCCTGGAGGCCCTGCCCGCTCAGGACGGCCTGGCGGAAGTCGGCACGGTCCCCAAGTACATCGAGCCGGACGACGTCGAAGAGGTCATCGAGGAACTCTGCGAGCCGCACCGCAGACTCCCCGTCGTCGTGGCGAGCGTCCCCTACGGGCAGGACGCGGAGGACTGGACCGCGAAGATCGTCGAACCGGCCTTCCGGCACCTCAGCGGCCTCGCCGTCATGTACGTCCTCAGGCCGGAAGCGCATCGCGCCTTCAACGCCACCCTCGAATACCACCCCGTCTTCAGCGGCGGCATCCGCACCTATCTCCCGGGCGTCGACCCCGCCTGGCGACCCGACGCGCAGCGCCACCCGGTGATGTCCCGGACCACCATCGAGGCCAACCCCCATCGCGCGGCCGGCATCCTCGCCTCCCTGCCCCAGCGGGTGGCCCTGAGGCACCCGCTCCCCGAGCCGCTCAACACCCTGCCCGTCCAGCGCACCCGCCCCCGGCCGGCCAGCGACGACTCCAGCCTCGCGGAACTGCGCGGTGAACTCAGGTCGGCCGAGGCGCTGCTCGAAGAGGCGGAGCAGCAGCAGGAGGCCCGCGACGAGGAGATCCGTGACTTCCGCCGGCAGTTGAAGGAGGCCGAGGACCGGGACTTCGAGCAGATCGTCGAGAACGACCAGCTCTACGGCGACCTCCAGGACGCCCGCAACAAAATCCGGTTCCTGAAGAAGCGGCTCGAAGAGGCAGGTCTCCACGCGAACGCCCACACCGCGCCCCCGGAGCCGACCGACCGGCCGTCGACCTTCGCGGAGATCCTGGACCGCATGGGCGAGTTCGAGCGCCTGAACTTCACCGGAAGCGCGAAGAAGACCAGGGACCTCGACGCCCAGTGCATCGGCAACTGGGTCACCGTCGCCTGGGACGCCCTGCACGCCCTCGACGCCTACGCCGTCGCCTCCGCCGCGGGCGCCGCGGGCGGCGACTTCCGCCACTGGTGCGACAACCTGCCGGACGACTGCGAGAACCGCTTCCCGTCCGCGAAGGTCAAGATGAAGGAGTCCGAGACGGTCGGGAACAACACGAAGTGGCGTCGCCAGCGGACGTTCCCGGTACCGAGGTCCGTCGCCCCGGAGGGAAAACTCTTCATGCAGGCCCACCTGCGCATCGGCGGCGGGAACACGGTGTCGCCCCGGCTCTACTTCCACGACGACGGCCCCGGCACGGGCTTCGTCTACGTGGGCTACCTCGGCCAGCACCCGGACAACACCCAGACCTGAACGCGGGCACACGACGCCGAGCGGCCCACGACTCCGAGCGACGCGGGCTGAGGACGAGCGGCACAGGAGGCCGGGGGAAGCGTGAAGTCGAGCGGACGAAGGGCCTCCGACGTAAGTCAGAGGCCTTCTCCGGGCAAAGCCACGGGAAGCGGCAGACGAGTCGGGCTGTACGCCGGGTTCTGTGCCGAGGTCTCTCGCGAGGGCCTCGGTGACGGCCATCCATCTAGGGCCGGCGTTGCCGCCGGCCTCGTGCGGTCTACCCGCGGACTCGGGCGGGCAGCCCTCGAACGTCCGCGCAGAGACACCGGGGTGTCTCCTTTTGACCTTGCTCCGGGTGGGGTTTACCTAGCTGCCCAGGTCACCCTGGGCACTGGTGGTCTCTTACACCACCGTTTCACCCTTACCGGGGGCCGGAGCCCTCGGCGGTCTGTTTTCTGTGGCACTGTCCCGCGGGTCACCCCGGGTGGCCGTTAGCCATCACCCTGCCCTGTGGAGCCCGGACGTTCCTCGGGAAGCCCCCTGAGGGGACTCCACGCGGCCGTCCGCCCGGCTCGTCTGCCGTGCCGACCATGCTACCGGGCGCGCGCCGTCCCTCGGTCCCGCCGTCGCCAGGACCGATCCCGCCAGGATCAGGGTGAAGGCGGCGACGATCGTCGCCGTCAGCGGCTCGTCGAGGAACAGCGCGCCCGCGGCGGCCGCGACGGCCGGGTTGACGTACGTGATGCCCGTGGCGCGGGTCGGTCCGGCCTCCTTGATCAGCTTCATCCATCCGTTCGACAGGGGGGGACCGGTCATGCCGGGCCAGGAGGCCATCGGCCCTCTTGCAGGACCGCGAAGAAGGTGACGGGGGCCCCGCCCGTGGCGCTGCCCGGCGGACGCCCGCACGTGCCCTCCAGCGCGTCGAAGGCGGGGGCGCGCAACCGGGGCTTCCGGTGGCACGCCGTACGCTGTGCTGCTGAGCTCGATGTGAGGAGATGTCCCGTGCTGGTCCTGCTGCCGCCCTCCGAAGGCAAGGCGTCCTCCGGACGCGGCGCCCCGCTCAAGCCGGAGGCGCTCTCCCTGCCGGGGCTCGGCGCCGCGCGGGAGGCGGTGCTCGACGAGCTGGTCGAGCTGTGCGCGGCCGACGAGGACAAGGCACGCGAGGTGCTGGGGCTGAGCGAGGGGCTGCGCGGCGAGATCGCGAAGAACACGGAGCTTCGCACGGCGGGCGCGCGGCCGGCCGGGGAGATCTACACGGGCGTGCTGTACGACGCGCTGGGCCTGTCCTCCCTGGAAGCGGCGGCGAAGCGGCGCGCGGCCAGGTCGCTGCTCGTCTTCTCGGGGCTGTGGGGTGCGGTCCGGGTGACGGACCGGATTCCGTCGTACCGGTGCTCCATGGGGGTGAAGCTGCCGGGCCTCGGGCCGCTGGGCGCGCACTGGCGCGCGCCGATGGCGTCCGTGCTGCCCGAGGCCGCCGGGGACGGTCTGGTGCTGGACCTGCGGTCCGCGGCGTACGCGGCGGCGTGGAAGCCGAAGGGCGAGGTCGCGGCACGGACGGCCGGCGTGCGGGTGCTGCACGCGCCGACCCGCAAGGTCGTGAGCCACTTCAACAAGGCGACGAAGGGGCGGATCGTCCGGAGCCTGCTCACGGCGGGCATCGCACCGAAGCGCCCCGCGGAGCTGGCGGAGGCGCTGCGGGATCTCGGCTACACGGTCGAGGAGCACGCACCGACGCGGGCGGGAACCGCCTGGGCGCTGGACGTCCTGGTGGACGAGGTCCACTGACCCTTCTCCGTCTGTTCTCCGTCTGTCGCGTTGCAGCATGCGCAATGACCTTTGCGCATGCTGCGGGTCGGCGTCAGGATGAGGCGCATGACCTCGCCGCTGCCCTCGCCCCCGGCTGCCTCCGTGCTGGATCTCGTCCCGGCTCCCGTGGTGCCCGTGGTGGTCGTCGAGGACGCAGCCGACGCCGTGCCGCTGGCGCGGGCCCTGGTGGCGGGCGGGCTGCCCGCGATCGAGGTGACGCTGCGGACGCCGGCGGCTCTCGACGCGATCCGGGAGATCTCCGGGACGCTGCCGGAGGCGTCCGTGGGGGCCGGGACGGTGATCTCTCCGGAGCAGGTGACGGCGTGCGCGGCGGCCGGGGCGCGGTTCCTGGTCAGCCCGGGCTGGACGGACGTCCTGCTGACGGCGATGCGCGCCTGCGGGCTCCCCTTCCTGCCCGGCGTGTCGACCACGTCGGAGGTCGTCGCCCTGCTGGAGCGGGGAGTGCGGGACATGAAGTTCTTCCCGGCGCAGGCGGCGGGCGGAGCCGCCTATCTGCGGTCGCTCGCCGGACCGCTCCCGCAGGCCCGGTTCTGCCCGACGGGCGGCATCGGCCCGGACAACGCGGCGGAATATCTGGGCCTGCCCAACGTCCGCTGCGTGGGCGGGAGCTGGATGGTCCCGGCGGACGCGGTCGCGGCGCGGGACTGGCCCCGGATCGAGGAGCTCGCCCGCACCGCCTCCCGCCTCACCGCAGGTGGGACGTGTCGTTGAACAGGCGGACGCTGGCGTTGCCGTCCGCGTAGTAGGCGACCGCCGACAGCGAGGCCGCCGACAGCTCCATGCGGAACAGGGACTCGGGCGGGGCGCCCAGCGCCAGTCGTACGAACGTCTTGATCGGGGTCACATGGGTGACCAGCAGGACCGTGCGGCCCGCGTACGCCGCGGCCAGCCTGTCCCGGGCGGCCTCGATCCGGACGGCGGTCGCCGCGAAGCTCTCGCCGCCGCCGGTCGGTTCGGCCTCCGGGTCGGCCAGCCAGGCGGTCAGGTCGTCGGGGTAGCGGTCGCGGACCTCGCCGAAGGTCAGCCCCTCCCAGGCGCCGAAGTCCGTCTCGACCAGCCCGTCGTCGACGGTGACCTCCAGCCCGAGGCGGGCCGCGACCGCGGCGGCGGTCTCCCGGGTGCGGGCCAGCGGGGAGGCGAGGATGTGCTGGACGGTGCCGCGCCGGGCGAGCGCGGCGGCGACCCGCTCGGCCTGCTCCCGGCCGACGTCCGACAGGGACGGATCGGTGCCGCCGCTGCCGGAGAACCGCTTCTGCGGGGTGAGCGGCGTCTCGCCGTGCCGCAGGAGGACGAAGGTGGCGGGCGCCCCGAGATCGGGGGCCGCACCCCAGCCGACGGTGGGCGTGGCGACGGTCCGGGCGGTCCGGACGTCGGCGGCGGCCCGCGGCCCGGCACCGGCGTCCGTTCCCCCATGGGACTGCGCTCCCGCCCGGGCGTCCCTTCCGGTTCGGGACTCCGCCCACACACCGGCGTCCTCACCCGCACGGAACTCCGCCCCCGCACCGGGCGGGTCGTCCGCGCCGGGGTCCGTGACGGCTCGGGCGGCCGGCTCCGCGCCGGGGCGGCGCCTGACGGCTTGCGGCGGTGCGGCCTTCGGCTGAGCGGACGGCGGCTGGGCAGACCGGGACTGAGCGGATCGAGGCTCAGCGGATGGTGACTGAGCGGATGGCGACGCTGCGCCGCTCGGCGGGCGGGTCCGGGTCAGCGCCTCGCGGGCCCTGGCCGCGCCCGCGACGGCGTCGCCGGGCGGTCCGCTCGGCTCGGGGGCGGGCGAGGCCGCGGCCGCCCGGGCGTCGAGCGCGGCCTTCGACGCGCCGGGGTCCCACTGCTCGCCCCGCTTGCCCGCGTCCATCGCCTCGTTGGCCAGCCGGTCGGCGTGCTTGTTCTGCTCGCGCGGGATCCACTCGTACACGACCTGCCCGGCCGGAAGCACCCGGGCGGCCTCCGCGGCGAGCGGCTTCATGTCGGGGTGCTTGATCTTCCAGCGGCCCGACATCTGCTCGACGACCAGCTTGGAGTCCATGCGCACCCGCACCCGCGCCGCGGCGTCGAGTTCACGGGCGGCCCGCAGCCCCGCCAGCAGCCCCCGGTACTCGGCCACGTTGTTGGTGGCGACGCCGATGTACTCGGCGCGTTCGGCGAGCGTCTCGCCCGTCGCCGCGTCGATCACCACGCTGCCGTAGCCCGCGGGCCCCGGGTTGCCCCGAGACCCGCCGTCCGCCTCGACGATGAACTCCCGCACGGAACAAGCCTCTCAGCGGCGCGGCTACAGACCGGACTCGGACGTGCGCACCAGGATCCGACGGCAGTTCTCGCAGCGGACGACCGTGGTGGGCGCGGCCGAGCGGATGTCGTTGATGTCGGTGATCGCCAGCTCCTGGCGGCAGCCCTGGCAGGTGCGCTGGTAGAGCTTGGCCGCGCCGATGCCGCCCTGCTGCTCGCGCAGCTTGTCGTAGAGCTTGAGCAGCTCGGCGGGGACGGACGCGGCGATCACCTCGCGCTCCTTCGTCACCGTGGCCGCCTCGCCGTCGAGTTCCTCGAAGGCGGCGTCGCGGCGCGCGGTGGCGTCGTCGATCTTCCCCTGCACGGAGCCGACCCGCTCGGTGAGCTCGGCGACCCGCTCCTGGGCGCTCTCCCGGCGCTCCATGACCTCCAGGACGACGTCTTCGAGGTCGCCCTGGCGCTTGGCGAGGGAGACGATCTCCCTCTGGAGGTTCTCCAGGTCCTTCGGGGAGGTGGCGGCCCCCGAGTCGAGGCGCTGCTGGTCGCGCACGGAGCGCTGGCGCACCTGGTCGACGTCCTGCTCGGCCTTGGTCTGCTCGCGGGCGGTGTCGCCCTCCTCGGTCTGCGCGGCGACGAGGAGGTCGCGCAGCTGGGTGAGGTCCTTGGTCAGCGACTCGATCTCGGCGTGCTCGGGCAGGGACCTGCGCTTGTGCGCGAGCTGCTGCAGACGGACGTCGAGGGCCTGGACGTCGAGGAGTCGGATCTGGTCGGCGGGCTCGGCGTTCAGTTGGGGGCTCCCATTGAGGTAGAGGTGGTGTCGGACGCCGCGTGGGCGGTCCAGGGGTCGGTGACCGTGCGGGAGACATGGACCCTGAGGTCCCATCCCCGTCGGTCGGAGATCTCGTCGAGCTGGGCCGCGGCCAGCTCGCACCAGGGCCATTCGGTGGCCCAGTGCGCCGCGTCGATCAGCGCGAGAGGGCTGGGGGCGCCGGCCGCGACGAACTCCGACGCCGGGTGGTGGCGCAGGTCGGCGGTCAGGAAGGCGTCGACGCCCGCGGCGCGGACCTGCTCGAAGAGGCTGTCCCCGGAGCCGCCGCTGACGGCCACGGTCCGCACGAGCGCCTCCGGGTCCCCGGCCACCCGGATGCCCTGCGCGGTGGCCGGCAGCCGCTCGGCGGCGCGGGCGGCGAGTTCGCGGACGGTGATCGGGTGGTCGAGTTCGCAGACGCGGCCGAGGCCGCGCCGGCCCTCGGCGTCGCTCGGGTCCGGCACGAGGGGGCGGACGACCCGCAGGTCGAGGGCGCCGGCGAGGGCGTCGCTCACCCCGGGGTCGGCGGTGTCGGCGTTGGTGTGGGCGACGTGCAGGGCGACGTCGTTCTTGATGAGGGTGTGCACGACACGGCCCTTGAAGGTGGAGGCCGCGACGGTCGTCGTCCCGCGCAGGTACAGCGGGTGGTGGGTGACGAGCAGGTCGGCGCCGAGCTTGAGGGCCTCCTCGACGATCTCCTGGACGGGGTCGACCGCGAACAGGACCCGGGAGACCTCCTGCCCGGGATCGCCCACGACGGTACCGACCGCGTCCCAGGACTCGGCCCGTTCGGCGGGCCACAGGTTCTCCAGGGCGGCGATGACTTCAGACAGACGGGGCACGAGCAAAAGGCTACCTGGCCCCTCTACGGGCCAGTACCGCCCGTACCGCCCCTCTCAGGAGAAACGGGCCCGGCGCGGCGGCGGGCGGCCGCCAGGACGCCCGCCGGGGACGGGGCGACGATGCACACCCGCTCCCCGGACCTCAGGCGAATCGGTTCTGCGCCACTCCTTCGAGGGAAGAAGAGCGCTCCTGGGTCCCACGTCCGCGCGTGCGAAAACTAGCTTCGTCGCCGGAGGTGACGGAACGATGACGATGCCGGCCTGTGCGATCGAGCCCGCCGCAGCGGACGGCGAGACCCCCGGGCGCACCCCGCGCGGGGACTGCGTGATCACGGCGAACGGCGCCTACGCCGCACGCCTCGCCCGGGACGGCGACTCCTGGTTCCCGGAGCGCTGGACCCTGGACGGCCCCGAGCCCTACGCCGTGCCGCTGCCGGGCAACCAGCCCGAGGAGCCCGGCACGGAGGTGCACCCGATGGCCGACGGCCGGGTCCTCATCCGGCGGTTCGCCGACGGACGGCACGCGTTCTCCCTGCTGTACCCGACCGGCCCCGGCACGGGCGAACTGCCGCTGGGCGCCGTCGAGTGCCCCGACGAGGACGCCCGGCTGCGCCTGCTCCCGCCGGCCCCCTGCGGTGAACGCGCGTACGCCCTGGCCGTCGGCCGTTCCACGACGACCGTGTGGCTGGTCGCGGGCGGCGCCTTCGGCCCCGAGCACCTCGCCGAGATCCCCGGCCGCTGCTCCGGCGGCGTCTGGCTGGACCGCACGGGCCGCATGCTCGCCCTGGACCGGGAGGTCGCCGGCCGGACCAAGACGGTCGTGGTGGACCTGGAGCGCGGCGGCGAGGTCTCCCCGCTGCTGCAGATCGCCGCCGACAGCGACGACCGCCTGCTGCTCGCCGACCCCGACAGCGGCCTGCTGCTCATCTCCTCCGACGCCCCCTCGCCGGGGCACACCCGCCTGGGCTGGGGGGTCCTCGGCAGCATGCTGCCGGTCCGCTTCCCGGAGTGCCTGCGTCCGGCGGACGTCGCGCTCACCCCCTTCGCCGTCCAGCCCGGCCAGGTGCTCCTGCCGGAGGCGTGCGCGGTGGCGCTCCGCATCGACGGCCCGTTCGGCGCCTGGGTCGGCGTCTGGCGTCCCGCCGAACGCCGGCTGCACCAACTAGCCGCCCCGGAGGGGTGGTTGACGGGCAGTGGACTGTGGACGCCGGACGGCGTGCTGCGTCTGCCGTACGCCACCGACAGCGACCCTTGCGGGGTGGCGCCGCTGACCGCGCCGGTCGCGCCCCCGCCCGGAGCCGCCACCGACGAGGACCCCGGGCCCCCGGCGCAACCGCCGGAACCGGCCGGACCCGCGCCCTGCGCACCCCGTCCGATCCCCCTCCAACAGGCCCCTCTCGGCTGCCTTGTAACGAAGTAGCCGCGGTTGGCGTGGCCGCCTGGATCCGTCCCTCGGTGTCCTGGATAAAATCGCCCGGCTGTAAAGAAAGATCATGTTGACGGGGTGAATTTTCCGATGAACGACACCAGTACGATGCGGCCGCTGTCCGCCGACTCCCAGGAGACGTCCGGTCGCGGCCGGCACCGGGGCCCGGTCTCGTCCCACGACGGCGACCCGGCCCCGCACGGCCGGCATCGCAAGCCGGCCGAGAGCAGGTCCGAGGACAGGGCCGAGGCGGCTGTCTGACGGCGCCGCGGTAACACCGAAGGGGCTCCGGCCGTCCACTGTCTCT
>NZ_JBHVYK010000060.1:0-51480 GCF_042880855.1 Streptomyces sp. NPDC058291 | reverse complement strand
GCCCTGCTCCGCGTCCCGCACGTGGTGCTCGCCGTCAACAAGATGGACCTCGTCGAATATCGCGAAGCCGTTTTCGCAACGATTGCCGAGGAGTTCACGGCGTACGCCGGCGAACTGGGCGTTCCCGAGGTCACCGCCATTCCGATCTCGGCGCTCGCCGGGGACAACGTGGTGGATCCGTCGCCGAACATGGACTGGTACGGCGGGCCGACCTTCCTGGAACACCTGGAGACCGTGCCCGTCGGCCACGACCAGACGCACGGTCACGCCCGCCTGCCCGTCCAGTACGTGATCCGGCCGCAGACCGCCGAGCACCCCGACTACCGGGGATACGCCGGCCAGATCGCGGCGGGCACGTTCCGCGTGGGCGAGCCGGTCACGGTGCTGCCGTCCGGCCGTACGTCGACGATCTCCGGGATCGACCTGCTGGGCGAGCCGGTCGACGTGGCGTGGACGACCCAGTCGGTGACCGTGCTGCTCGCGGACGACATCGACGTCTCGCGTGGCGACCTGATCGTGCCCACCAAGGACGCCCCACCCACCACGCAGGACGTGGAGGCGACCGTGTGCCACGTGGCCGACCAGCCGCTGACGATCGGCCACCGGGTCCTGCTCAAACACGGCACCCGCACGGTCAAGGCGATCGTCAAGGACATCCCGTCCCGGCTCACGCTCGACGACCTGTCCCTGCACCCGCACCCGGGACACCTCGTCGCCAACGACATCGGCCGGGTGAAGATCCGCACCGCCGAGCCACTGCCTGTGGACTCCTACGCCGACTCCCGCCGCACCGGCTCCTTCATCCTGATCGACCCGTCCGACGGCACCACGCTCACCGCGGGCATGGTCGGCGAATCGTTCGCCGCGCCGGAGCCGGTCAAGGACCTGTCCGACGACGACGGCTGGGACTTCTGAATCATGCACTCAACCGATTTCTACTCGACGTTCGCGAAGGAGGGCGGCCGTGTCGGCAGCGGCGCCCTCGGGAGCGGGCAGGGCGGGGTGGCCCGATGTGCGCTCTGACGTACGCGCACTGCCTGCGCGCCCCGTCCCCCCACCCTTCCCCCCATGCTCCACTTCGCTCGCAGGCGAGGGGATCCGCACCCCGGAAGCGACGAAGACCCTATGCCGATTTCCCGGCCACGACCTGAGAGGCCGTGACCGCCGGGCCAACGAGAGGAACCCCTCCCGTGCCTGCCAACCGCTCTGCTCTTCTTCGCCGCTCCCTCGCGGCCGCAGCAGCCCTCCCTCTGCTCACCCTCGCCGCCTGCGGCTACGGCTCCGACGCCAAGGACGACAACGCCAACGAGAAGGTCGTCGCCGGGTCGGAGAAGATCGAGGGTCTCGACACCGTCAAGATCGGCTACTTCGGCAACCTCACCCACGGGACCGCGCTGGTCGGCCGTGATCAGGGCATCTTGCAGAAGGCGTTGGGCGCTACCAAGGCGTCGTACGCGACCTTCAACGCGGGTCCTTCCGAGATCGAGGCGCTGAACGCCGGTTCCATCGACATCGGTTGGATCGGCCCGTCCCCGGCGATCAACGGTTACACCAAGTCCGACGGCAAGAGTCTGCGCATCATCGGCGGTTCGGCGTCCGGCGGCGTGAAGCTCGTCGTCAACCCGGACAAGATCAAGTCCGTCAAGGACGTCAAGGGCAAGAAGATCGCTACCCCCCAGCTCGGAAACACGCAGGACGTCGCGTTTCTGAACTGGGTCGCGGAGCAGGGCTGGAAGGTCGACGCGCAGAGCGGCAAGGGTGACGTCACGGTCGTCCGCAGTGACAACAAGGTGACGCCCGACGCCTTCAAGGCAGGCTCGATCGACGGCGCCTGGGTGCCGGAGCCGACCGCGTCGAAGCTGGTCGCCGAAGGCGGCAAGGTGCTGCTCGACGAGGCCTCGCTGTGGCCCGACAAGAAGTTCGTGATCACGAACATCATCGTGTCGCAGAAGTTCCTCAAGGCGCACCCGAAGGTCGTCGAGGCCGTGCTGAAGGGCTCGGTCGAGGCCAACAAGTGGATCAACGCCAACCCGGCGAAGGCGAAGGCCTCGGCGAACAAGCAGCTGGAGGCCGACTCCGGCAAGGCGCTGCCGGCGAACGTCCTGGACCCGGCGTGGACGTCGATCCAGTTCATCAACGACCCGCTGGCCGCCACGCTCAACACCGAGGCGGAGCACGCGGTCAAGGCGGGCCTGCTGAAGCAGCCCGATCTCAAGGGCATCTACGACCTGACGATCCTGAACAAGGTCCTCAAGGCCGAGGGCGAGGCCGCGGTCGATGACGCCGGCCTCGGCGCCAGCTGATCCCATCCGATGAGTTCCCAGGAGGTGACGACCATGGCCACGACCCTCGCCAAGGCCGCCGAGTCCGCTGAATCGGTGGACTACGCGGCACGCCTTGAGCACGTCTCGAAGTCCTTCGCGGGACCGGGCGGGCAGCAGCTCGTCCTGGACGACATCACTCTCGATGTCGCTCCCGGCGAGTTCGTCACCCTCCTGGGGGCCTCGGGCTGCGGGAAGTCCACGCTGCTGAACCTGGTGGCGGGGCTCGACGAGCCCACCGCCGGCTCCATCACCACGGACGGCCGTGCGGCGCTGATGTTCCAGGAGCACGCCCTCTTTCCCTGGCTGACCGCCGGCAAGAACATCGAACTCGCCCTGAAGCTCAGGGGAGTCGCGAAGCCCGACCGGCGCGGCAAGGCCGAGGAACTCCTCGAACTGGTCCGGCTGAAGGGCGCGTACGGAAAGCGTGTTCACGAGCTTTCCGGCGGTATGCGGCAGCGCGTGGCGATGGCTCGCGCGCTGGCGCAGGAAAGCCAACTGCTGTTGATGGACGAGCCGTTCGCAGCGCTGGACGCCATCACGCGCGACGTGTTGCACGACGAGTTGACCCGGATCTGGCAGGAGACGGGACTGTCCGTCCTCTTCGTCACGCACAACGTCCGCGAGGCGGTGCGGCTCGCCCAGCGCGTCGTCCTGCTGTCCTCCCGGCCCGGGCGGGTGGCGCGCGAGTGGACGGTCGACATCCCGCAGCCGCGCCGGATCGAGGACGCCCCCGTGGCGGAACTGTCCATCGAGATCACCGAAGTCCTGCGTGGGGAGATCCGCCGTCATGGCCAGCACTGAGACGAAGACGACGGAGCCCACGAAGCCGGTCTCCACCGCGCTGGCCGGTGTCGAGGCGGGCCTCGACGCGCTGGACGTCGTGACGCCCACCGCTCGCGTCCCTTTCCGGCGGACGTTCGTCGACAAGATCCTCCCGCCGATCATCGCGACCGTGCTGCTGCTGGTCGTCTGGCAGATCACCTTCAAGGTGGTCGACGACCCGACGAAGCTGGTCTCCCCGCTGGACGTCTGGCGCACGCTGCGGGACGCCTGGCTCCAGGGCGAGCTGCTCGGCTACATCTGGACCAGTGTCTCGCGCGGTCTGCTCGGTTTCCTCTTCGCCCTCGTCATCGGCACTCCCCTGGGTCTGGTGGTGGCGCGGGTGAAGTTCGTGCGCGCGGCGATCGGGCCGATCCTGTCGGGTCTGCAGTCGCTGCCGTCGGTGGCCTGGGTGCCGCCGGCCGTGCTGTGGCTGGGTCTGAACAACTCGATGATGTACGCGGTGATCCTGCTCGGCGCGGTGCCGTCCATCGCCAACGGGCTGGTGTCCGGCGTCGACCAGGTGCCCCCGCTGTTCCTGCGCGCCGGGCGCACCATGGGCGCGACAGGGATGCGGGGAACCGTTTACATCACGTTGCCGGCCGCGCTGCCGGGATATGTGGCGGGTCTGAAGCAGGGCTGGGCGTTCTCGTGGCGTTCGCTGATGGCAGCGGAGATCATCGCGTCATTCCCCGACCTCGGCGTCGGCCTCGGCCAGTTGCTGGAGAACGGACGCAACGCCAGTGACATGTCAATGGTCTTCGAGGCGATCCTCCTCATCCTGTTCGTCGGCATCGCCATCGATCTGCTGATCTTCAGTCCCCTGGAGCGGTGGGTACTGCGCAGTCGTGGTCTGCTGGTGAAGAGCTGAGGTCCCATGTCCAGGAAACCGGTTCTCCCCGTCCTCGTGGTGATCGCCCACGGCAGCCGCGACCCGCGGCACGCGACGACCGTCGACGCCCTGGTGCGGCGGGTACGGTCCCTGCGGCCCGGGTTGCGCGTGGAGACCGGTTTCTTGGATTTCAACATCCCGTCCGTGCACGGGGTGCTGGAGTCGCTTGCCGCGGAGGGCGTGCGTGAGGTGGTGGCTCTGCCGCTGCTGCTGACCCGCGCCTTCCACGCGAAGGCGGACATCCCGGCGGTCCTGCGGGACGCGCCTCCGCAGCTGCGGATCCGGCAGGCCGACGTACTCGGCCCGTCTCCGCTGCTGCTCGACGCCCTCGAACGGCGTCTGCGCGAGGCGGGGTTGACGCCCGCCGAAAAGTCCTCGACCGGGGTCGTGCTGGCCTCGGCGGGGTCCACGGACCCAGAGGCGATCGCAGTGATCGCAGACATCGCGCGGGAGTGGCGGCGCACCGGTTGGTGTGCCGTGCGGCCTGCGTTCGCCTCCGCATCTCTTCCGCGCACCGAGGACGCGGTCCGGGAACTGCGGGCACTGGGCTGCCCGCGTGTCGCCGTCGCACCGTACGTCCTGGCTCCCGGCTTCCTGCCGGACCGTATCGCGCGCGGCGCGGCCGAGGCGGACGTCCTGGCCGACGTCCTGGGCCCGGCACCGGAGGTGGCGCGGGTTCTGTTGCGGCGCTACGACTCGGCGCGGACGCCGGTGCTGGCGGCGATCGGAGCCTGACCGGCCGGTCAGCCGGCCGGCGCGCACGCGGCGCCGCTGCCCTCGCGCGGGGAGGAACTGCTGACAGCGGACGCCGACAGAGGACGGCGCAGGAAAGTCTTGCGGCAGGCGGTTACGAACCTCGGGGACAGGCGGCGGGCGGCTAACGTTCAGCAACCCGTTCCAGGCGGCTTGCTGGCGCAACCCACGTAACCGGTTACTGTTCGGGCCCACTTCCCCGCCGACTGCAACCCGTTATCTCAAGACGCGGGGCGCAAGGTTGGGCTCAGGCTGAGGGCGCCGACGATTTCTGCGTGGCGAGCACGGCGAGCGGCGAGCGGGCAACAAGTCAGCAACCCATTGCGGGCTTCTTGCTGCGCGCAACCCTTCGTAATCGGTTACGGCCAGACCGACCGCCGCCGCCCGCAACCCGTTACCGCCTCCCCCACCACCAGCGCCGGGACCCGACCCGGACCGCCCACCCCGCCGCTCGACCCCGAGGCCGGACGCGACGCCTGAACCGTCCCCGGCCCCGCCTCGACTGTCACTCAGCCGGCCAGCCTTCAGCCCGCTGGGCCGTCCCCCCTCGCCTCGACCGCCACTCGGCCGGTCTGCCGTCAGCCCGCTTGCACTGACCCGACGGCGTCGTCCGCCAAGCGGATGAGGTCGGGCAGCGGCAGGGAACCCGGCGCCTTCCGCTCCCTGGCGAACTCGTTGGCAAGCCGTTGCAGCAATTCGTTCAGCGGGGTGGGTACGCCGTGGAGACGGCCGAGGAGGGCGATCTCGCCGTTGAGG
This sequence comes from Streptomyces sp. NPDC058291, assembly GCF_042880855.1. Taxonomy (NCBI): domain Bacteria; kingdom Bacillati; phylum Actinomycetota; class Actinomycetes; order Kitasatosporales; family Streptomycetaceae; genus Streptomyces; species Streptomyces sp. NPDC058291. The sequence continues at coordinate 45,936 of NZ_JBHVYK010000060.1, read as the reverse complement.
TGGTCGGCCTCGATGCTGCCCGCGCCGCGGCTGAGGGACTGCCAGGAGGAGCCGCCGCCGCGGGGGACGCCGTCGAGGGGGACCAGGGTGACCTTGTCGCCGCGTACCGCCCGCTGTTCCTTTGCACCCGTGTACGCGATGCCCGCCGCATCGAGGACGGCCGCGCCTTCCGCCCGGACCCGGGCGAACAGCGCCTCGGCGGAGGGGTCGGCGACCGGCCCGCTCACCGCTTCCAGAGCGTTGCCGAGGTTGGACAGCAGTTTGGCGTACTGCCAGCGCGCGACGTCCGGTACGACGGGCGCTTCGAAGTGCGCCTTCTCCAGGTCGGCGGCAATGCGGCGGGCCGTGTCGTCGGTGCCGTGCGGGTAGCGGCCGAGATGGAGGATGCCGGTGAGCGGCGTGCCCGCGGCGGAGACCACACCGGGTTCGATGTGCGTCGAGGGCAGCCAGACGCAGACGGCGTAGACGTGCCGGAAGCGGCGCAGGGCCAGCCGCGGGCTCTCCACTCCGTTCTGGGCGCAGACCAACGGCAGTCGCTCGGCCGCCGTGCCGCCGCCCGCGACCGGAGCCGGGCCCCAGACCTGAAGCGCCGCCTCGCTGTCCTGGGTCTTGACGGCGAGGACGAGGACGTCGTCGGCTCGCAACGTGCCGAGCTCGTCCGGTCCGGCGACCACGGGCAACCGGTGTGTCAGTTCACCCTCGGGCACTCTGAGCCGTAGTCCGCCCTCGGCGAGCGCCGTCCGGTGCGCGCCGCGCGCGACCAGGACGACCTCCTGCCCGGACTCCGCCAGCCGCCCGCCGACCGTTCCGCCGATCGCCCCTGCCCCGATGATGATGTAGCGCATGGGACGAGCCTCGCACAGCCGCGCCGGCGCATGCGACGCCGTTCGGGAAGCGGGTCGATGCCCGATCGCCGGGCATGCCGTGCGCGTGCACAGCAGGGCGATCCGTCACCTCACCCTCACCAGTAAGGGCGGTCAACCGCTTCCACCGTCGCGATCCGCCGCCCCTCGGCCTGTAGCGAGGTGAAACCGCTTTCTTCCACAGCCCAGCACCCCTCCCCCTGCAGTGATTCGTAACCGGTTTCCACCGCCACGGCCCAGCCCTCAGCACCCCGGCACCCGGCACCCCGGCACCACGGCAACCCGGCTCACCGGCTCACCGGCACCCAGCACCCAGCACCCAGCGTCAAGGTCGCGTCATCTCCACCAGTTTCACGACGGTGTTCCAGTTGCGGGTCGTGGCGATGAGGCCCTTGTTCAGGCGGGGCCTGGCCAGTTGCTCGGCGAGTTTGGAGCGGCCCAGTCCCTCGGGGGCGTACAGGTACAGGGCGCGGTCACCGAGTCGGAACTCCTCGGGGAGGAGGGCGGCCCGGTCGATGTCGGCGTAGCGCTCTTCGTCGAGGGGGGCGGAGCAGTAGGTGACGTGGAGCTGTTTGGCCGTCAGCTCGGCGGCGGGAAACGGGCAAGCTTCAGCAACCGTATTCAGATAAGCGTGGTCGCGGACGATCACGTCGACGGCGAAGCCGAACCGTTTCTCGATGGCCGCCGTCAGACCGGCCGCGAGGCTGTCCTCGTCGCCGTGCGCGCTGGAGAAGACGACCTGACCGCTCTGCAGGTAGGTACGCACGTCGCCGTGGCCGAGTTCCTCCAGCAGGGCGCGCAGGTCGGCCATCGGGACCTTTCTGCTGCCGCCCACGTTGATGCCCCGCAGCAGGGCCGCGTACGTCGTCGTCATCCGCCCACCATAGGCGGCCGTCGTGCCCCGTGGGGGTGGGCGCGACGGCCGCGGCCGGGGCGGGGAACCGGTACGAGACTCTGGCCGATCGGCGGGCTGCGGATCAACACCCGGCGGACTTCTCCACAGGCCTGTGACGCGTTGAACAAACTCCCGCAATCACCGATCCCTCCGTCGGCGGTCGACTGCACCCTGATCGCCGTCCCCGAGGTCGCCGGATAGATGTAAGGGGCCGCCGTCCTCCCCAGCGGTGAGACGACGGGGTCCGACGGGAGGAGTCGAGCGGCCCGCACGTCACCGGGCAGCACGAGGAGATGGCCTTATTCGGCCCATACCTTGGATCGAAAGGTGGCGGCAGGGAGTCGGCACCGAACCACAAGGGGGCAGGCCCGTCATGGGGAACGGAGACATACGGGTGCGGGGCATCGCCGCGCGGGCCGGCGGCTGGAGCGCCCGGCATCGATGGGCCGCGGTGGGCATCTGGGTGCTGTTCGTCGTCCTGGCCATGGGGATCGGGTCGGCGGCGGGGACGGTCGAGGTCAAGGAGAGCGATCAGCTCGGGGGCGAGACCCGTACCGCGGCCAGGATCATCGAGGACGCCGGGATCGACGAGCCGGCCAGTGAGACGGTCCTCATCCAGTCGAAGGACGGCTCGGTCAAGGCCACGGACGCGGAGTTCAGGGCCGCCGTCACCGCGGTCGTCACGGCCGTCGACAAGACCGGCCGGGTCACCGACGTGACCTCGCCGTACGACACGAAGACGATCTCCAAGGACGGGCGAAGCGCGCTCGTCCGGTTCGACATGCGCGGCGACTCCGACACCGCGGGCGACCGGGTGGAACCGGTGCTCGACGCCGTGGACGGCGTCCAGAAGGAGCACTCCTCGCTGCGGATCGAGGAGATCGGCGGCGCCAGCATGGCGAAGACGTTCGACGACGCGTTCGGCGACGACTTCCAGCAGGCCGAGTACTCCGCGGTGCCGGTGGCGCTGGGCATCCTGCTGATCGCCTTCGGCGCGCTGGTCGCGGCGTTGCTGCCGGTGGCCCTGGCGATCACCGCGATCATGGCGACGACGGGTCTGATGAGCATCGTCAGCCACTTCCAGCCGATGGACGACACCGCCAGCTCCGTGATGCTGCTGGTCGGCCTGGCCGTGGGCGTCGACTACTGCCTGTTCTACCTGCGCCGCGAGCGCGAGGAGCGAGCGGCGGGACGTGATCCGGAAACCGCTCTCAGGATCGCCGCCGCCACCAGCGGCCGCGCCGTGATCGTGTCCGGGGTCACCGTGTGCGTGGCGATGGCGGGCATGCTGTTCACCGGGCTCGCCACGTTCGAGGCGATGGGCCTGGCCTCCCTGATGGTGGTCGCGGTCGCCATGGTCGGATCGGTGACCGTGCTGCCGGCGCTGCTGTCGCTGCTCGGCGAGCGGGTGGAAAAGGGGCGGCTTCCGTTTCTGCACCCGGACCGGCGCCGCCGCACGGCGGGCCACCGACCGAGCGACGAGGGCAGCCGGTTCTGGAGCGCGGTGCTGAAGGTCGTCCTCGCCAAGCCCGGCGTCTCGCTGGTGGTGGCGGCCGGCGCGCTGCTGGCCATCGCCGCTCCGGCGGTCGGCATGAAGACCCAGAACCTCACCCTGGACCAGGAGTTCGGCGGCTCGCTGCCCATCGTGCAGACCTACAACCGGGTCAACGACGCCTTCCCGGGCGGCTCTGATCCGGCCGAGGTGATCGTCAAGGCGAACGACATCAACGCTCCCGAGGTGCAGACGGCGCTGGAGCAGTTCCGGCGGCAGGCGGTCAGCTCGGGCGCCTCGCGCGGCCCGGTCGAGATCAAGCTGCACGACGCGCAGAACGTCGCGTACGTGTACGTACCGCTGGTCGGCGGCTCCGATCTGGACAAGGCGGGCGCGAGCCTGGACAGGCTGCGCGACGAGGTGCGACCCGCCACGCTGGGCGAGGTCGACGGTGTGCAGGCGCCGATCACCGGACAGGTGGCGGGTTCGAAGGACTTCAACGACCAGCTGGCCGGAGCCGTCGCGCCCGTCTTCGCGTTCGTGGTGCTCTTCGCCTTCCTGCTGATGCTGCTGTCGTTCCGTTCGCTGACGATCGCGATCACCTCGATCGTGCTGAACCTGCTGTCGGTGGGCGCGGCCTACGGCATCCTCGTGGCCGTCTTCCAGCACGGCTGGGGAGCGTCGCTGGTGGGGGCGGAGGGCGTCGGCGCCATCGTCACCTGGCTGCCGCTGTTCCTCTTCGTGATCCTGTTCGGCCTGTCGATGGACTACCACGTGTTCGTGGTCTCGCGGATCCGTGAGGCGCGGCTGCGGGGGCGTACGACGAACGAGGCGATCCGGCACGGCGTGGTGACCACGGCGGGCGTGGTCACCAGCGCCGCCGTCATCATGGTCGCGGTGTTCGCGATCTTCGGGACGCTGTCCATGCAGTCCATGAAGCAGATGGGCGTGGGCCTGGCGGCGGCGGTCCTGATCGACGCGACGATCATCCGGGGCGTGCTGCTGCCGGCCGTGATGGCGCTGCTCGGCGAGCGCAACTGGTTCCTGCCGAAGTGGCTGCACCGGTTGCCCGACCTCACCCACGACGAGGCGCCCGAGGCGATCGCTCCGGCGGCCCGCGACGACGAGGGCGAGCGGTTGACGGTTTGACCCGCCGGAGCCCGAAAGCCGAGGGCTCGTCGACCTCCCCGCGGGAGTCGACGAGCCCTCACTCGTCGCTGCGGGCACAGCGGTCGCCGCGTTCGGGTCGGCGATCTCCTCGTCAGCCGGGGAGCGCGGCCTCGATGAGGTCGGCGGCGCGGCGCGTGCCGCCCTCGGTCGCCATCTCGGCCTGGATCGCCTGGAGTCGACGCGCCACCTCGGCGTCGTCGACGAGTGCCAGGGCGGCCTCCCGCAGGGCCTCGGCCGTCGCCTTGGCCGTCGGGATCTGCCGGGCCACGCCGAGGCCCGCCAAGACGTCGGCGTTGCCGAACTGGTCCACGGCCTGGGGTACGGCGATCATCGGCGTGGCCGTGGAGAGGCCTTCCTGGCTGCCGCCGGCCCCGGCGTGCGTGACGAACAGGTCCGCCTGCCTGAGGATCGCCAACTGCGGCACCCAGGAGTGCACTTCGACGTTCTCGGGGACGTCGCCCAGCGTCGCGGGGTCGACGTGTCTGCCGATCTGGAGCACGAGGCGCCAGCCGGGCAGGTCGCCGAAGGCCCGCACGCACTCCCGGTAGAAGTCCGGCCGGTCGGTGAAGCTCGATCCCAGGGACACGAGAACGACCTTCTCCGCGTCGGCGGGCCGGGTCCACTCCCCTTCGGCGGCCCGGTCGCCCTGGCACGCGCCGACGAACGTGTACACGCTCTCGTCGACCCGGTCGGCGCAGGGCTGGAGCGCTCTGGGGATCAGCACGAGGGAGCGGGCGGGGCGACCGGTGAAGGGGTCGGGGTGCTCGGTGATCCCGTTCTCCTCCAGCCAGGCCTGGAAACGGGCGTAGTAAGCCTTTCCGCGCTCGGTCTGCCTCGGTTCGGCCCACATCGGTTCGGCGACCTCCTCCTCGTATCCCTCCCAGGCCACGAGGTTGGGCGAGAGGGAGATCGCGGGGACGCCCCAGCGGTGGGCGAGGACGCGGGCCGGGTACGAGGTGATGTCGTGCAGCACCAGATCCGGACGGTCCTCGTCGTAGGCCTCGATCAGCTGAGGCAGTGCCTGGATCGCGTCGTCGAGGAAGGGCTCCACGTTGTCGAGGAGGGTGCTGCCCCAGGCGGCCGGGGCGTCGTCGGGCGTGGGCAGGACGGAGTTCCACGGCTTGACCTCGGCGCCGGTGGCGGCGACCTTCTCGGCGAGGACGGGCGGGATCGCGTACGTCACCCGGTGCCCGCGTGCGACGAGTTCACGGATGACTTCCAGGCTCGGGTTCACATGGCCGTGCGCGGCGATGGAGAACATGGCGATATGGGCGGGGCGACTGGACATGGCATCGACCGTATGCGAGACGATACGTCTCGTGCAACTGGATGGGGGTGGTCGCCCCGCCGCAACGACCCGTGTCACCGGCCCCGCCCCGCACCGACCCGGGTCGCCTCGCACCGGCTGCTCAGCGCTGGTAACGGGCCAGTACCAGGTTTCCGTCGTTCTCCAGGCGCTCGCGCAGTTCGCCGAGGCCGATCGCCCCGCTGTAGTACTCCTGGAAGGCGGGGGTGGCGACCTTGTCCTTCCACTCGGGGTAGCCCCGCACGAACTGGGCGGGCGCCGGGCGCAGGTGCGCGGCGAGGGCGGCGCCGGTGGCCCAGTCGTCCTTCGAGGTGTGCAGGGCGGGGTCGGCGAGCGCCTGGGCCCCGGTCGGAAGCATCCAGTCGCCCAGCGCGAGGCGCACCATGTTCTTCGGCCGGAGCAGGAAGTCGATGAACGCCGCGGCCTCCTTCTGGTGACGGCTGTCCTGGGCGACCGACAGGGTCTGCGGGCTGACGCCCTGGGCGGTTCCGTCGGCGCCCGCCGGGGCGGGCAGCACCTGCCAGTCGAACCCCTTCGGCGCCTGCTGCACGATCTGCTGGCGGTAGGAGAACCCGAGCGGGACCATCGCGTACCGGCCTCCGAAGAACCCCGGCAGCGTGTCGGAGCCGCCGCTGCCCAGCGTGGTGGGCGACGCGCTGCGGTCGACGCCGACCTGGTCGTGGACGGTGCGCGGGACGACCGCGTCGCCGTCCTCGAAGCGGACGGTGACCCGGCCGTCCGCGTCTTGGTGGAAGAGCTGCCCGCCGGCCGACAGGGAGAGGTTGAGGGTGGCGGAGACGGGCTCCTTCAGCGGCCAGGCCACACCGTACTTTCCGTCTCCGCTGAGCCGGCGGGTGATCCGCCGGAACTCCGGCCAGGTCCAGGGGTGTTCGGGGGTGGGGATCCGCACGCCGGAGCGCTTCAGCCAGGACGCGTTGGCGACGAGGACGCGTGGTTCCTGCAGGAACGGCACGCCGTAGACGCCGTCGCCGAACGTCGTCGTCTGCCAACTGCGAGAGGGGATGTCCGACTTGAGGCGGGCGGGCAGCAGGTCGGTCAGGTCGGCGAGGTAGCCGCCGTAGGCGAAGTCGGCGAGGTCGTCGGAGGCGTCATGGATGACGTCGGGCGCCTCGCCGCCCTCGAAGGAGGTCAGCAGCTGGTCGTGCACGCTGTCCCAACTACCCTGCACATACTCGACCTTGACGTCCGCGTGCGTCGCGTTCCACTGTGCCACCAGTTCCTTGTTGGCGGTGACGGACTCCTCCTGCCAGGCCAGGGACTGAAAGCGCAGGGTGACGGGGCCGTCGTCGCGGCCGCCGTCAAAGGCGCAGCCCGCGAGGAGGAGCAGCAGCACCACGGTGAGCACTCTCGCGCGCATCAGCTCTTCACCGCCCCGGCGAGCATGCCGCCCGTGATCCGGCGCTGGATGAGCGCGAAGACGACCAGCGAGGGCAGGGTGGCGAGGAACGCGGCGGCGGCCAACGGTCCGAGGTCGGCCGCCCCCTCCGCCCCGATGAAGTGGGTCAGCACGACCGGCAGCGTCTGTTTCTCAGGCGTTTTCAGCAACACCAGGGCGAAGAAGAACTCGTTCCAGGCCGTGATGAACGCGAACAGCGCCGTCGCCACGATCCCCGGAGCGAGCAGGGGCGCGGTCACCGAGACGAGCGTACGCAGCCGGCCCGCGCCGTCGATCGCCGCCGCCTCCTCCAGTTCGACGGGGACGGCCCGGACGTGTCCGACGAGCATCCACAGCGCGAACGGCAGCGACCACACCACGTACACCGTCACCAGTCCCGGCACGGAGTCGATGAGCCGCAGCGTCTTCAGCACCAGGAACAGCGGGATGATCACCAGCACGAAGGGGAACGCCTGGCTGACCACCACCCACGCGGACGCGGCCCTCGCGAGCCGGGTGCGCCGGCGGGCCATGACGTACGCCATCGGCGTGGCGAGCGCGACGGCGATCACGGCGGCGCTCAGCGCGGTGGACAGCGAGGTGAACGCGGCATGCAGCAGCGGCTGTTCGTCGAAGGCCTGGCGGAAGTTGGCGAGGGTGGGGTCCTTCGGGATCCAGGTGGGGTGCAGGCTGCCCAGGTCGCGGGGCGGCTTGAACGCGACGGACAGCAGCCACAGGAACGGGAAGACGAGGAAGCCGAGATAGGCGAGCAGAGCGGTGTACTGGCCGGCGCGGGCCGCGGGGCGGGTCCTCATGCTCCGTCGCCTCCCCTGATCCGGCCCACCAGGAAGAGGGCGAGGAACACCGAGATCACCGCGACCATGACGCAGCCCATCGCCGCCGCGTAGCCGAACTGGCCGTAGCGGAAGGCCTCCTCGTAGGCGAAGAGCATGGGCAGCCGGGTACGGCCGCCGGGTCCGCCGTTGGTCAGCACGTAGACCAGGGCGAAGCTGTTGAAGTTCCAGATGAAGTCGGTTCAGATCATTCGGGCGGACCGCTCATCTCAGGCTCTCAAGTTACGCAAGGCCTAGGCCAGCATCTATGCCCGACAGGGATGCCCAGTCATGGACAGGGGTAGCCAGGTGTTGCCACGCTTCTTTCCCACTCGTTTCCCAGTGGCAGACTGGGCGCGGCGGCACACAAAAAAGCGCCGGGCCCGGCTCCCCTGGGGACGCCCTCGGAGGCGATGGACGGGGAGCCGGGCCCGGCTTCTATTGTCAACGAGCGACCACCTCGCGCAGCATGCGAAATAGTTCACCCGTTCGGGTGGATACCCGCTCCGTCTTGCCGGGTATCCGGGTGGGCTGACCGCTTTCATCGAGGGGTGCGCAATGTGCGACCAGCCGCTCGGCCTCGCGGAAACCTGAACTCCGCGGTGCCGAATCCTCAACTCTTCAACTGTCAACGCCCTTGGGCGGGTCTGGATATATCCAGCCTGGGTCGGTGTGCCTAGCTTCAGACCTCACGTCATGATCGACGCCAGGGGTCCCGATGCCAGAAGCGCGCCACCGGCGCATCGCCGCTGACATCCGCCGCCGCATCGCCGCCGGCCAATGGCGGCCGGGGCAGGCTCTCCCCTCGCGTGCCGAGCTAGCTTCCGAACTCGGCGTGCATCCCCAGACAGTGCGCCTCGCCTACGTCCTCCTACGCCGCACCGGCGTCCTGGAGGGCGAGGAGCGTAAAGCTGTGTATGTGGCGCATCCTCCTGCTATGCGCACTCTCACCGACCCGGACGCCGAGTGGCCGCACTCCAGCGAGACCACCGACACCCGCCCTCGGACTGCCACGGTGGAACTTGCCGAGCGGCTTGGCGTCCACGTCGGTGCGACCCTGCAGCACGAGACCGTCGAATGCCTGGACCCGGGCGGCCGGTCGGCGATGCTGGTGTCGTCGTGGTGGCGCGGACGACGCCAGCCGCATGCGTCCTACGCGGCCGAGCTGGGGTGCGCAGAGCTCACGGCGGAGCAGGCTCACGCGCTGGGCCTGCTCGTGGATGCCGTGGCCTTCCGCGTCGTTCGCACTCGCTTCGACCAACACGGCCGCCCCCTGGAGACTTCTGATCTCATCCTGCCGATGGATCGCTGGCTCGTTCGGTTAGCGCCCATGCGTGAGCAGTGAGCGCTTTCGTCCCTGGCGTGTGGGGCGCCTGGTGTCACGAGTAAAGCCCACTTTTGGCCGTGAGTGAAGGTGTCCCATGCAGGTTGTTTGACTTTCTGTTCATGCGCCGTCCACCTAGGTAACCGCAGGTCGAGCCCTGGCCAAACGTTCCTGCTGGTAACACGGCGGGACGCGTGGTGGCCGTGGCCGGTTTTCGTCAGCCGGTCTCGTTCGCCAGCTGGTCGAAAGCGTCATCGGCGAGCGCCTTCCAGGCCTTCCACAACCGCCCGGCGTCCGCGCAGGTGCGGTCGACGTCGCGGCAGGCGTCGCAGGCGATGGCGTGCCCGGCGTAGGCGCCGTAGGCCTGCTGGACGGGGCTGAGGCGGCTCGCGGCGGCTAACGGCGGCCGGCCGCCTTGGGCTGGCGGGTACGGGTCTCTACGCTCGTCCATGTCGACGGCTCCTTCGTCGTCCATGCCCCCGGGCCGGTCGCACGGTCGCGGGGGTCTGTGCAATTGCAGGCTACCCCTCCACACTGCTCCATACCGCTACATGCAGCAGTGTGCCGCTACCGGGCGAGGTGCGGTGTGGGCTGCGGCTCTACGTTCGAAGCATGGGTGATCAAGAGCCTGTAGTGGATCCCGGTCGGCCGGTCTACGCCTACGTGCAAGTCGCCGACCACATCGCCGCACAGATCGAGGCGGGCACGCTGCCAGCGGGCGCGCGCCTGGAGGGTGAGCGGGAGCTGGCGGAGAAGCTCGGCGTCGCGGTGGGGACGTTGCGGCGCGCCATGGACGAGCTGCGGTCGCGCGGTCTCGTCGTCACCCTGCCGGCGAAGGGTAGCTACATCGCTGACCCGGCCAGCTCATAGCCCGGTGTCAGACCCCGGATCTAGACTGATCGCCATGTCCCCCACTCCCCCGCCTGAGGGTGTCGTGCGGTCCGCTGCGGAGCTGAACGCGGCGATCCGCGCGCTGTGGTCGCATCCGGCCGCGCGGCTCACCGACGAGCAGCGGGAAGAGTACCGGCGGCTCCTCGCCGAGCTGCGGCAGGTCGAGCAAGGGGACGTGGCCACCGCGGCTTGACGTCACAGCGCCCCGCCGGGCATCACTCCGACGGGGCGCTCTCTGAGTAGTTGCCCTAGTCCGCAGACACGAACAACGATGCGATCAGGCTACTCCCGGCCACTGACAGCGCCGGGCCACTCGGTCAGCGTCTCGCCCGTCCCCTCGTCAACGAGGGTGACGCGAGCGTCGGGGAGGCTGCCGTGCTCGCCGATCCAGGCCGTCCATTTCCGTCGGGCTGTGGCCTCGCTCGCCCACCAGCCGTGCTGCATAGGCCGGCCGCCGGAGAAGAGGGTGAGGTGGAAGCGGGGACCGCCGGATTGCTCGTTCACCCCACCATCCTAGAATCGAACGCATGCACGACTTGCCGCCGGACCTGCCGCGCCTCCGCACCCTGGAGACGTGGCTCGTGCTCACTCTCGACCGCGTCCGGCAGCAGATCGCCGACGCCGAGCGCCGCGAGCAGGAGCGCCAGCGCGGGGAGCAGGCCCGGCCGCCCGCGCCCGACTGGCTGCTGGAGATGGGGCTCAACCGCGACTCCCCCCCGAACATGATCCACGTCGGCGGCTGCCACATGGCGGGCAAGCGGTCGCGCGGGATCGGGCGCGCGGATGCGCTGCGGTGGCTCGCCGAGGGCGTGGTCGCCTGCACGCACTGCCGGCCCGACAGCGAGCTGGGGTACCTGGGCGGGTAGCGGGCGTAGACGTGCCGAGGCCCCGCGCGTGGCGGGGCTTCGGGTTCAGTACTCGCTCTCGCGGTCCCAGCAGCGGACATCCATCGGTTCGCCCGTGATCGTGTCGGAGTACACCATCCCGTGGATCGGTTTCTGGCAGACGCAGCAGATCTTCTTTTGCTCGCCTTCTTCGCCGATCATGACGTTTTCACCGGCACCAGGCCCAGGGAGAACTGTCCGGCGTCCACGCTCCGGTCGCAGTGCTCCTCAACGCCCAGTGCTGAGCTGAGCGGGAGATAGGTGAGGGTCAGGACCACCTCGCCGCGCCGCTGTGCGACGGCGCGCCATTCCGCGCTTCCGGGGTGCTGGACGCCCTCACCGTTGGGGAACCGAAGATCGATCCACCCGTCCGCGGTGAACGTCACGTGCGTGTCAGCGGACGGCTGCTCCGTCATGGTGCCCGCCTGCGGATTCAGGCCGAGCACCTTCGCCACGGCAGGCATCACCTCGGAAGCGGTTGCCCCCGTGGATCCGTCTCCGGGAGTGCCGACGTAGACGAACGCGATGTCTTGCCCGTCGCGGGGATCGGTGCCGATCCAGCCGGACATGATGATCTGCCCGAAGAGGCCTTCCAGCGGGTTGGTCATGCGTCATCCCTCGTGGTGGTGATGTCGGTGCGGGCGCCCTGGCCGGGGCGGGGCCAGGATTTGACGGCGGCAGCGTCCCACACGGGGGTCCGGCCGACATGGCGAATGGGTCGTGGGGCTCGCTTCCTGGCGACGTATCCGTGCCAGGTGCGGACCTGTACGCCCCAGGCCTGCGCGCACTGCGTGGCGGTCCACTCCTCAACAGCGTTCATGCGTGCTCCTATGATCAGTAGGCGGTCCCGCCCACTATCGATGGGCGGGACCGTCCTGCTGGTCAGTAGTCGCCCTTGAGCGACGTGATGTACATGGACGCCTCGGCCTTGGACAGCGTCTCGATGCCGGCGCGGTCGGTCGGCCCGGTGAAGAATCCGCCGCCTTCCCCGGAGCGGTCGCGGGCGGCCAGGAGCTGGAGGATGTAGTTGACCTGCCGCTCGGTGGCCAGCTCGCCTTTCTGCTGACGGGCGGCGTCCAGCTGGGCTTTGCGTGCCTCGCGGACGGCGTCCTCGGCGGCCTTGATGGCGTCCTGCTCGGCCTTCTTCTGGATGCGCTGGGCTGCCCCCTCGGTGTGCTGCTTGGCCCAGGAGATGAGGATGTCTGCTTTGGCGGTGTCGAACGGGTCGGTGTCCGCGTTGATCCTCATGTCGAGGTTACGCGGGTCGCCTTCGGGGGCGCCGGTGATCCGCCAGTAGGTGGATCGGTCCATACGGCCCGCGCGGGGGATGGTCTTCTCGATGCGGTAGCCGCTGTCGGTGTGCTCGTAAAAGTACGCGTAGAACTCGGCGGCTTTCTTGCTGAAGAAGGTGGCGTCCCAGATGCGGGAGTCCTTGCCGGGTCCGAAGCCGGCAGGGGTTCCGTCGGTGCGGACGATGGTCCAGGTGGTGTGCTCCTGGCGGTACTGGACTGTGGTGCCCTGTTCGATGCGGTAGGTGGTCATGCGGTCCTTCCTGTGTCCGATCTCGATGCGACGGGCGAGGGAGGCGGGGTCGATGGTCCAGCGGCCGGCCTGCTTGGTGGCGGTGATGACGCCTCGGCGGCACCAGGTGCGGATGGTGTCGGCGGTGACTCCGGCCTGGATGGCTGCGGTGGTGGTGTTCATCGTTTCCCCCTGGCTCCCTCTAATGCCTCCAACCTTACAGTCTGAGACTGTAAAGTCAAGGCGGTGGCGAGTCCGGTGCAGAACAAGGTGAAAATGCCCCGACCAAGAAGGCCGGAGGTCGATCTCGCAATGACGTGAGGCGCCGACAGTCGTCAGGCAAACGCCGCAAGGCCTCCCGTGGGGAGCCGGGAGGGGCGGCGGGCCCCGCCGCAACGGCAACGCGCGGCAGGACCCGAGAGGGGGCCTCCACCTGGGAAGCGACGGCACCCACCCCCACACCATGCACCAGAATCCGGCCAGTTGGATAGATCACGGCCGGAAGTCATCGGGGCGAACACTCAGAAGCCCGCCAGGACGGGGGAGGCCTGGCGGGCGTGCGGTCAGTCTCGCACGACCCCGTGACGGGACGACCAGGTTCCGCGTACCGTGTCGGGGCGGCCACCGCAGTTCGCAGCCACCTCCGGGTGGTGCCCTTCGGGGCGCTCGGTGGCCGCACCTACGTTCCCGGGGAGGCGCGATGAGCGACACGTGGTGGGGCTAGAGCCCGCACAGCACAACGCCCCCGCAGCCGACCGGCTGCGGGGGCGTTGCCGTGTTCAGGCGTCGCCCTGCTGCAGTCGCTCCCCCAGCTTGGCGGCCAGCTGGTAGGCGGGGTGGTTGTCGAGCTGGCGACGGCGCCGGTTGTACCGCTGGGTGGTGCGCGGGTCGGAGTGGCTGACCGCATCTTGCACGTCCTGCAACGGCACTCCGTTGGCGAGGTTGTCGGTGATGAACTGGTGCCGCAGCGTGTGGGGCTTGATCGTGGCGGCTTGCGGGATGCCGGCGCGGCGGGCGAGGACGCGGAGGTGCTTCCAGACTTCGGGCTGCGTCCACCGGCGGCCGGAGTCCGTGGCGAAGAGGGGCCCGTCGGTGCGGTCGCCGAGGTAGGCGAGGAGCGCATCGAGGGCGAGCGGCGGCACCGGAGCGGGCCGCTTCTTGCCGCCCTTCTGGGTAAGGGGCAGGGTGCGGTGTCCTCGGTCGTAGCCGAGCTGGTTGGCGTCGAGGGAGAGCAGCTCGTCGACGCGGGCGCCGGTGAGGTAGAGCAGCATGACGAGGGCGTAGGAGCGGGGTGCCCAGTCGCGGGCGGTCTGGATGAGCCGGGTGGTCTCGTCGTCGGTCATGCCTTCGGTGGGGCTGTAGTCGGGGTCGACGTAGGGCCGGTTGACGGCAGCGAACGGATCGCTGTCGACGGCTTGGAGGCGGGCGGAGTAGGTGTAGAAGGACCCGGCGGCGGCGAGGGCTTGCGCCTGGGTGGTCTCGGCTGGTGGCCGTCCGTTGCGGGTGGGCATCTTGGCGAGGTGCTTGGCGTAGGCGTCGGCGAGCGGCAGCTTCGCTTGGAGCGGGTGGATGCCGGTGCTGCGGGCGTACTCCTCCCACGCCTTGAAGGTGCGAACGTAGGCGCGCCGCGTGTGGCGGGACTTCTGCCGGGCAACCCACCCTCCGGCGATGGTGGGGAGCGGGTCGCGGTCGCCGTAGATGGCGGTGAGGTGGTCGGCGAGGGCGCGGGCTTCGTCAGGCCAGTCGTCGCGGGGGTCGTGCCGGTCGGTCGACAACTCCGCCGACTGGCGCGGGACGAGGGCGGTCACCGCCGGGCGGCCTGGATCTCGTCGGCGGTGACCGTCTCGAAGTGCCACCACCGGCCGCCCTCCCACTGCTCGACCTTCGCGGCATCAGCAGGGCTGTCGCCTCCGAGGCACGTCCGGACGAACTCGAAGGCCTTCGCCTCACTGGTGAACGAGGAGGTGGCTGTCACCTCCGGGCCGGTCACGGTCACCCGCCACGGCTTGGACGGCTTCCTGGTGGTCATGACTGACATCCTCTCAGTATGGGATAACTGTCATTATCAACCATAGAGTTGAGTGATCGCCAGGGATTCTGGACCGTGCTACGTGTGGGTTATCGAGAGCCTGGGCATTCCCAGCCGTGTCACGGCTCGGTGACGGACGGCTACTTGTAGGGTTCACGTGCCCTACGGTGCTTGGACGTTCAACCTGTGGGGGACACATGCGCATCCGCACCACCGCGGCCACGGCCGCCCTACTCCTCGCCGCGCTCACCGCATGCGGCGGCAGCGGCAACGACGACGCGACCGCCGAGACGAAGCCGAAGCCGGCGGGCGCTCCAGCGAGCGCCGCGCCGACTCCTGGCCAGGTCGAGAAGGGTCTGAAGCTCGGCCAGCCAGCCCAGACCACCGGCGACGGCGGCACCGGCGTCCTGGAGATCACGCCTGACACGGTCGTGTTCGCGAAAAAGGCGGGCGACCAGGCGCCGAAAAACGGGGTGTTCGTCATCGTCACGATGAAGGACAAGGCGGTGACCGCGGTGGCCGCCGACGAGCCCGCGCCCATCACCGGCGGGGGATGGAAATGGATGGCCCCCGACGGGCAGATGATCGGCTGGGACAGCGGCGACTCGTCGATGGTGACCCTCGACAAGTACAACGAGGCGGACCCGGTGCAGCCGGGCGGCTACCAGTGGCGGTCGCAGGTATTCGACCTGACCACGGCTCAGGCGAAGGGCGGCACGCTGATCTACATCGACGGTGAGGAGAAGGCGTTCCGCTGGGAGATGCCGGCGGCGGATGCCGGACCGAACCTGGCCGAGGTGAAGAAGCAGCTGGAGTTCTAACGCCGGACGCAGCGAAGCGCCCCGCCCCAGCCGAGGCAGGGGCGGGGCGTTGTCAGTCTTCGTCGTCGGGCGGCCAGTCGGGTTCGCGGAACGGGCGCGGCGACAGCCAGAACGGCGGCTGGTCGTCGCCGTCGCCCCCGGTCACGTCTTCGCCTTCGGGGTCGGCGGGGCGGTCGCCTTGCCGAGCGCGACAAGGGACGCCACGTCAGCGGCCCCGTCCTGCCGGCGCGGGGTCACGGCCTGCGGGGTGGGTGCAGCCATGGATCACACTCCAGTTCGGTTGTACTCGTCCACCAGAGGATGCGGGGCAGGGGGATCCCCTACCGGGTTCCGGGACCAGCGGCGAAGGTCGTCGAAGGACCAGGAGAACGCCCGCACGATCGACTCCAGCCGCGACTGCCGCACCCGCAGCTGCTCGTTCTCCTTGTCAACCCGCGCGACGGTCGCCTGCAGGACGGCGAAGTCCTGCGCCTTCGCGGCGGGCGCCGACTGGATCGCCGCCGCAGTCCGCGTGCCCCGGTACGTGAACCAGCCGGTCACGGCAACGCCGATCAATGTGATGCCCGCCCCGACCAGTCCCCAGATTCCGTTCATCCGGGTCTCCCCTCAGCCGCCTGGCCGAGGGTCCGGGGTGGTCCGGCATCAGGCGGGACTCGTGACGCGCACCAGATCACCCCACAGTGCGATGTGATGTACCAGCCGAACAGCCACAGCCCTCGCGGGTAGTCGCCGAGGATCCCGGCCCATCCGTAGGTGAACGCCCAGAACGCGGGCGGGATGCTCGCGGTGACGAACCCCAAGCCGTCCCGGCCGAAGCGCAGCCAGGCGGAAGAGAAGGTGGCGGCGCCGCAGACGATCCACACCCACGCCCAGCAGTGGATCGGCGCCCACCGGGTGAGCATGCCGAGCCCCTGGGTGATGGCCGGCGGTTCGAAGATGAAGCTGGCGCCGAAGCAGACCTTTCCGATCCCCATGAAGACGAGGAAGGGCCCGCGGTTGCCGAGGTGCCCGCTGAACCAGCCGGCCGCCCGGCAGGGCACTCAGACCGCCGTCGGTCCGGTCGGCGTGTCCGTCGGCGGCCGGTTGGGCACCGCGTAGGTGATCCCCCACGCGCCGAGCACGGCGAGCACGGTGGTGACGACCTCGCCGGTGGTGAACACGTTGTCCTGCGCGGCGGTGACCGCAGCTGCCGATCCCGCCGCGATGCCGGCGATGAGCGACTTGGCGATGCTGGCGATTCTCATGGGAGGGTCCTTCCAGGTCAGGTGGTGACGGTGAAGCCGTGCCGGGCGGCCAGCAGCTTGAGGGATTTGGTGCCGGGGATTCCGTCGGCGTCGGCGCCGGTGTAGCCGCCGCCAGCCGGGGAGCGCTGCCAGCGGGCGTAGGCCGCCAGGGTCTTGGTGCCGTAGCTGCCGTCGATGTAGTCGGCGGCGAGGAGGCCCTCGGCCTTGAGCGCCTTCTCGACGAGGAGGACCTCGGCTTTGAAGGTGGTGTGGCCGTCGGCGGCGGGCGGGTCCTTGCGGGCCGCGGCGACGACGTGCGCCAGCGAGACCTTCGGCTTCGTGGCCGGCTGGACTACCGGAGCCGCGAAAAGGTCCGGCATCGGTCCCGGGTCGACATGCGAGTTGCCGGGAACCTGGTTGTGCCCGTAGTGGCCGCCCAGCTTCAGCCAGGTGTCGGCGGAGACGGTGTCGCGGGCGAACCCGGTCGGTGCTCCGCCGGGCCACGCGTCGACGACCCCCAGGCTGCGCAGCCAGACCATGATCTGATCCAGGCCCTTGCACGGGGTGTCGCGCACGGTGGCGTAGCGCTTCCCGTTGACGGTCTCGCCCTCGGTGAACACCGTCTCGATCTGGATGCAGTACTTGCCGGTGCGGTTCGTCTTCAGCGTGCCCGCGTTCTGCAGGGACAGCGACCGGGAGTCGGCGGGGAAGAACTGGGCCACCTCGCCCGTGAACGGCTCCCACAGCAGGTGGGGGGCCACGTCGGCGCCGCCCCCGGTGAAGTAGCCGAGCTCGTTTTTGAACGTCCAGTCCTTGGCGTTGCTGGTGATGTGCCAGACGGCGCGCGCAGGGCCGCCGTTCATGGCGCCGGTGTTGCCGACGGCGTGCCGGGTCGCGCCCGGCATCCAGAGGTCAGGCATGGGCCCTCCCGGGCATGAGAAAGGCCCCGGCCTTCGGCTCGGGGCGGCAGTTACGGGGCTGGTCAGGCGGCTGGCGGGACGGCTGCGGCGGTCCAGTGGCGGACGGTGAGCTGCCCGTACCCGGCGTCGACGGTGAGCGTGTCGCCGGACTGCCAGGCGGTGGAGTGGGCGTCCGCGCGCATCACGACGACCGGCCGGTGCCCGGACGGCCAGTCGGCGGGCATCCGGTACAGGGTGGAGATGTGCATGGCCATGTGGTGCATGTCCGGGGTGACGTTCTCCCCGCTGAAGGCACTGATGCGAGTCCATGGCCCGTTCGTCTTCAGCGGGTTGCTGTAGTCGTAGATCCACAGATGCCAGGCGACGCCGACGTTGTAGCCGAGGTCGTTGGTGACCCGGGCGTCGGCGTCGATATCGAGGGCGTCCCCGGGCTCGACCGGCCCCATCACGACCCGGTACAGCGTCCGGTAGCTCGACGACGACAGGTCGACCAGGATCGCGGTCGTCTCCAGCGCGCCGAGTGCCATCGCCCCGGAGGCGGGCTGGAACGGGTCGGTGGCCAGGATCTCGGACAGGACGAGGCCGGTCGTGGACAGATAGGGCACTAGATCTCCTCAGGGCATCTCGGGCTGGGGGTCGAGGAGCGTGACAGACAGGATCGTCATGTCCTGCCGGCACAGCCCGCATTCGACGTGTGCGGTTCCGGCGTTGGAGTAGAGGGGGTTCACCTCGAACTCCTGGCCGCCGTTGGGGCACCCTTCGGTGCCGTCCCGGGCTGTCACCGCGTACCACGTCGCGGGTTCGAGATCGATGCTGCTCAAAGGCCCATCACCATCCAGTTCACGACGGTCGCTGTGGTGTTGGTGCGGGTCACCCACAGAGTCAGGCCGGCGGCGGTGACGCTGGACGTGGCCACGCCGGTGACCTGGGTGCCGGGCACGGTCGAGGTCGAGGACGCGACCGCGATGAAGGTGGTGCCCTTGAGCCCGAGGCCGGTGACGGTCGCTGATGTCGGCACGTTGGCCGCGGACGGGGTGATCGTGACGCTGCCGAACGCGATGTTCGACGCGGTCAGGACGCCCAGGACATCGAAGTTGCACTGGGTACTGTTCTCGCCCTGCACGTACACGTATGGGACCTGGCCCGCGTACAGGGAATCCAGAATGAGCAAGGCCCGGTGGTCGGTCGCGCCCACCGCGCCTGACGTCAAGGTCAGGTTGGAGTACTGGAAGGCGTCGGTGTCGTAGTAGGCGGACGCGGGGACCTGCACCATGCCGTCCGTGACGGGACGCCACCGGACCTGGCCCGAGTTGAGGTAGGCGGCCATGGGGATCGGGGACTGCAGGCCGCGCGTCCACAGGCCGCCGCCGCCCGCCCCGTCCTCCGGGCTCAGCTCGGCGAGGAGGGTCTGCCCGTCCGCAGAGTACAGGCGCATGGTGCCGACGGTGGCCGCAGACATCCGCCGGGCTGCACGCAGCTCCTTGACCTCCCGCTCCAGCGCCTGGATGCGGCGGGCCAGGCTGGTGGCGTCGGGGGGCAGTTGGTCGATCTGGCGCGGCACGTCAGTCCTCCTCGACGAGAATCGGGCGGACGCGGTCGGCGCCCGGGTCCAGCTCCCAGGCCCAGCAGCGGGCCACCACGTCGGCACCGGTGGGGTGCCGGGGCGAGCTGGACACGCTCAGGCGGACGCGGTCGCCCAGCCCCCACACGGATCCCAGTCGCGGGGAGCGGGAGGCGACGCCCTGGATGGTCCACACCTGCGCGCCCTGGGCCATCAGGACCAGGTCGTGGGCGGCGTGCGCCTCAAGCTGGTCGGGGTCGGTGATGCCGGTCGACGGTGTATAGCGGTGCTCCCAGATGGGCCAGCCGGCGGCGATCAGCGCCGTCGCCTCGTGGGCGCTGGAGGTGAGCCGCGATGACCCTTCCCCTTCACCGCGGGCGATGAGGCGGGTGGCACCCTTGCCCTGCTCGTAGGACTCGCCGAGGGAGTACTCGGCGACGCAGCCCGGGTAGTCGAACACGGCCTCCGGGTTGCTGCTCTGGTCACCGATGGCGGAGCGGACCCGCAGCGGGAACTGAAAGCCGTTGTGGCTCGCGTTCCAGGCGACGTCGATGGTCCACTCAGGGCCGTCCTCGAGGCCCATGACCTCCTGGCAGCAGGACAGGATGCTTTTGTCGTCGCCGTCGCTGGTCAGGTAGTCCATGACCTGGCCGGTGGCGACGGCGTCGATGAGGATCGGCGGGCCGCCGGTGAGGGCTGGGGTGACGAGGTTGGTGATGACGGTGGCCTGGTCGACACCGACCATGGTCTGGGTGCCGGGGTAGCGGGCGTCGAGGTAGGCCTCGAGGGTGGCCGCGCCGATCTGGAGGGTGGTGGAGCTTCCGCCGTCGCGCGGCAGGACGGCCCCCGCCCACACCGGCAGGTCGGTGGCCATGTCGACGGCGACGACCAGCGAGCGGCCAGGCGCCGTCGCCGACTCCCAGTCCGTCGTGGACCCGGTGAGGGCCAGTTCGAGCTGGAGTGTGGTGTGTGTGCCCAGTTTGCGCGACAGTGCACCGGTCGGCCGCAGGGCCGGGAGGTCCTCGACGATGCCGCCCGTCTTGAGATCCACCCCATACCAGGCCAGTTCGACGGCAGTCATCCGGGCATCGGCTCCACGATCAGTTGGCCGTTGCTGATACGACGCCCGGCCCCGGCCGTGTTACTCCACCACTGCGGGGTGATGGTGAGCGAGGCACCCGGGGTGAGGCCGGTGCGCACGACGGTGCGGGAGGCGTAGGTGCGGCCGCCGACCGCGGACACCGAGTTGGCTTCGCTGGTCGTCTCCGAGAAAGCCCCGGCCGCTTTCCAGCCCAGCCATGCGGCAGCCGTCGTGGAGTCGGTGTTGCCGACCGCGCCGCCGATCGTGATCCGGACCATGCCAGACGGGGGGACGACGACGGTGGCGGCCGGCCAGTCGCCGGTCACGAAGTCGGTGAAGGTGGACAGCGGGCTGGTAGGCGGCTGATTGACCTGGGCAGTGATCTGGGGGGTGAGCGGCGACACCGTCCGCCAGGCGGAGCCGTTCCACCGGCGCAAGCTGGTCCCGTCGTCCCAGTACTGGCCGTTGTACGGGGTGGAGGGGGCGGTCGTCGAGGGCAGGATTCCGCCTGGGGCCACGGTCGTGGGGCGGACCGCGGTCGAAACCGTGGGCGATCCATTGCCGGAGAATGGCACGTTGACTGTGGCCAGCGGCATGTAGATCTGGGTGCCTGCGGGCGTCGGGGCGACGGGGGAAGCCGCCGCCGTACCAGCCAGGTAGACGATGTCGGCCTTGTTGAGCCCGGACGAGTCGACCGAGTTGTCCCACACCCGCAGATACACCAGGTCGATGCGAGGGAGGGTGGCGTGCGCGGCCGTCAGGGTGCCGGGAGACACCCCGGAGGGGAACGCGGCCCGGTAGACGCCTTGACCGGAGTAGGCGACGACCGCCACGCCTGCGGATACGTTGATCGTGGAACCGGCCAGGGACACGGTCAGGCCCGGGTCGCCCGGGCGGACGCCGGAGCGCGAGCCCAGCGCAGTGCCGTCGGACATGATGAGCGCGGCGTCGGAAGTGCGTGCCTCCAGGCCGCTCAGCGAGAGCCCGTCGATGGCCCACGGGTCTACCGGCATGAATGCCTCCTCACATCCAGGCCGAACGCCAGGTGGCGGTCAGCGAGGCGCTTGCGCTGTAGGTGCCGGACTGGAACTGGTAGGTGACGGTGCTCGCCGCCGGGATGGTGGGCCAGCCGGCCGGGACGCTCAGGAAGCGGCGCCTGCTGACCCCGTTGAGCAGCACGGTCCGCGCGTCGGTGTCGATAACGAGCTGCTCGCCGGACTGCAGGGTCTGCGAGTAAGCCAGTTGCCGCACGGTCCCGTCCGGGTACAGGGCGGACACCAGCGGAGCGACGACTGGCCCTGCCACGGTCAGCACGGGCCGGGTCTCCACGGTCCCGGCGTTGGCCGCGGCGATCGTCCCCGTCGCCCCGGACGCCGAGAACGCAAACGGCACTGCGGCGGGGAAGGTGAGGCCGCCGGTGGTGACCGGTAGACCGGTCACCCCCGACTGCTGCGTCGTGCCGTATCGGCGCGGATCCTCCGCCGTCACCATCACCGAGTAGCTCGCCGTAACGTCGGTGACGTACTGGAGCAGCACTTTGCCGCTCCGCCTCACTGTGCACTGCTTCGGGAGGGTCTCCCACACCGTCAGCTGGGTGTCCGTCAGTCCGGCTGCCGCGCGCAGCTGCTCCATAGCCGCCTCAAGCAGGGCTTGCGAGGGAGCCACGATCGTTCCGGCCAGCGTGATCGGGCGCGAACCGAGGTAGACCGGCGAGGCCCACGCCCCGTGGTCGCCCTCGCGATCCGTGAACTCCGCCCGCACGTCCGGGCTGTCCCAGCCCTCCAGCGTCTGCAGGACCCAGGCGACGCCGCTGGCGTCGACGGTGCCCAGCGCCACACTGCCGAGCGTGGCGCTGAGGCCGCCTAGGGAGATGCCCGGCGTGTACGGCATTGAAGCCCCTTCCTCAGCCCACGAACGACATGTAGCGGGCGACGTCGTGCGCCTGCTCGGCCGTGGACTGCTTGGCTCCGTACAGGTTCACGGTGATCTGCCGCGTCACCTCGCGGGCCACCGCGGCCGTGTGCGCGTCGCTGCTGCTGTACCGGCCGGCGGGTACCAGCTGGTAGCCCATGGCGGCCGCCGACCTGGCCAGCAGCGTCCGCGAGCGCCCGGACTGGTTCAGCGGGATCCACGCCTCTGGCACGCCGGCCTCGCCGCCGAGGACCATGCTCGGTCGGTTGAGGATCCCGCCGAGCGCCATCGCCTTGCCGCCCTGCTGCACCCACTGCCGGACGAACGTCGCCCGGTTCAGCTCCGGCAGCGCCTTGATCTGCGCCGTCATCTTCGGGACCAGGTCGCGGATGGTGGCCACGTCCAGGCCCGCCGCGATGAGGTCTGCGAAGCCGCGCCCGGGCCCGCCGCGCAGCGTCGACAGCAGGGTCACCGCGTTGGCCAGGTCTTCACCACTCAGGGCGCTCTGGGCGGTCGTGACGGCCTTGTCCGCGGCGGCGGCGCTCTTGCTGTTGCCGACTGCCTCGTGGGCGAGTGACATGGCAGCAGAGTCGCCTTGCGCGGCGAGGGCCTGGGCGAGGTTGCCGAAGCCGCGCGAGGCGAGCGTCTGCAGGTCCTTGGAGAAGGCCTGCGACTCCTTCGTGCTCGCCCCGAGCTGCTTGGTGAAGTCGGCCAGGGTTGCCTTTGCGAGTTCGCCGGTCGCCTTCAGGCGGGCGGTGATGTCCCGGAACTGCTTATCGTTCGCCCGGGCCAGGGTGTTGACGAGGGCGTAGCCGTCCTCGCCCATCCCCTCCAGGAGGGCGCGGACCTCCTCGCCGCCCCGTCGGCCGATCTGTGTCAGGCTTGCCCGCCATGCCTGCGTCGCCTTCAGCGAGTTGACCAGCTGCTTCTGGTACGAGGCCAGGTTGAACGTTTTCGGCGCGGCCGTGCCGGCCTTGAGGCCTAGAGCGGCGTCGAGGCCCTTGACGGTCGCGTATTCCTGCGCGACCGCCTTGCGGGCGGCGGCCCGCTCCGCCTTCGTTGACTTCTTGTCCTTGAGGACCTTGTCGCGCTCGGCGATCGCCTGCCGGTACTCCTTCCACGCGTCCGCGAGGCGGCCCACCAGGTCGTCGTACCGCTTCTTGGCGTCCGACGGGCCGCCCAGGACCGGGGACCCGGTCGGTGCGTAGGTGAAGCCGGGCAAGCCGCCGCCGGCGAACCACTGCACCTGACCGCCGAGCCGCTTCACCGTCTCGGCGGCGATCTGCCGTGAACGCGGCCGCTTGCCAGGGGCCAGGGGAATGTAGGCCTCGTCTCCTGCCTCGTCCTCCGCCCACACCCGCCATGAGCCCTTGCGAGCGATCTGCGCGACGTGGTTCTCGCGCATGCCGCCGTTGGCGTAGAACGAGAGCACGCTGCCGTTCGCCTGCGGGGTCCCGAACCCATACGGACTCGTCGGGCTGGTGACGGGAGGCCTCCTCACCGTCGTCAGGTACTCGGTCCGGAGCACGCCGATCCCGATGGTTTTCCCGGACATGTTGTTGATCGCGCCCTGGATGGAGTTCACGGCGCCGATCGGCGGGCCGGTCGGGATGGTGACGGACACCTTCCCGTTCTTCATGTGGGTGACCTTGAACCCCAGGTTGATCAGGTTCTTCTCGGCCGTCGACGTCAGTGCGCTGACCGTGACGGTCCGGCTCTTGGTGCTCCGCAGCTGCTTCTGCACTCCCTGCAGATCGGCGACGGCCTTCCCCGTTTCCGCCTTGACGGCGGTGGTGACCGACACGGGCAGCTGGAGGTAGGCCCCGACCAGCTTGTCGATGGCGTCCTTGGAGAAGCCCGCCGCCCGCATCTGCTGGCGCAGCAGGCTGATGTCCTTCTCCAGGACAGCCTGCCCGGCCTGCTGCGACTGCTGCTGCTCGGCCACCGCCTGGGCGTGGTCCATGGCGGCCTGCGCAGCCTCGAGGAACGCCGATTTGACCTTGCGGCCCTTCTCTGAGGTCACGTCCAGGGAGTGCCCGTTGTCCTTGACCGCCTCGGTCAAGTCGGCGAGCGACTGCCGAAAGCCGATCTCTTTCTCCGCCGTGCTGATGTTCACCCCGTTGAGGGCCTTCAGGGCGTCGACCAGCTTCTCAGCCTCGCTGCGCTGGTCCTGCAGCTCGTCGGCGGTCACCCCGAGTTGCTTGGCCAGCGCCTCCTGGGACACCGCCGACGTCTTGCTCTGGACGTCCACCTGCGCCAGGGCGTCGGTGTACTCGGGCATCAGCGTGAGCAACTTCTCCTTGCTGGTGCCATCGGCGGCCGCCGCGCCGGCCAGCCGGTTGAACGCGTCCGAAGCGAGCTGCGCGTTCCCGGACTGGGCCAGCTGTGCCAGCGCCTCGTCGACCGCCGTGATCTTGTCGTGTGCCTCGTCCAGCGGGATCTGGGATTCCATCATGCCCTTGGTCAGGCCGAGGGTGAGGCTGTTGACGACGTCGGTGGTGCGGGCCTCCCAATCAGGGTGCGCCACCCGTTTCACGGCCTCGCCGAACCCGTCCAGGTGACCGCCCAGCTTGTCCAGGGCCTCGCCGCTGACCTTGCCGTTCTTGCCCAGATCGACCAGCGACGAAGCCATCTTGGACACCGACGGCGGGGAGTCCTTGAACTGGTCGCGAACCTGTTGCGAGGCGTAGGAGAGCAGCTCCATGCCGGCCACCACCGCGCCGACCTTCCCGAGCGTGCCCAGGATGATCCGCGTGCGGGCGGCCGTCAGGCCCATGGAGACCAGAGCGGCCCGGGTCGCTGCGATGCGGGGCAGCAGGAGCAGCACGCCGGCAGCAGCGAGGGACGCGGCCCCGCCGAAGCCCATGAAGAGCGTCACGGCGTGCTGCATCTCGGGAGACAGGCTGCTGTAGGCGTTGATCAGCCGGGTGATCCACTGGGTCATGGTCCGCAGCGACCCGTTGGCGGCCGACCCTCCCTCGATGAGAGCGACCTCCAGCGCGCCGCGCAGCCGCTCGAAGTCGCCGATCAGGTTGTCGGTCTGGACGGCGGCCATCCGTTGGGCGGCACCCTGGTCGTTGACGGAGTTGACGTACTTGGCGATGCCGTCGGAGCCGAGCTCATAGAGGATCGTCGCGGAGCGCACGGCGTCTGCGCCGAAGATCGTCGCCATGGCCGCGTTGCGGGCCTCCGGCGTGAGCTTGCTAAAGCTGGTCTTCATGCGACCGGCCATCTCCGTGAGCCCCACGAACTTGCCGTTGGCGTCGTAGGCAGAGAAGCCGATCTTGTCCATCATGCCCTTGGCCTCTTTGGACTGAGGCACGAGCCGCTGCAGCATGACCTTCAGCGAGGTGCCGGCGTCCGAGCCGATCAGGGCGTGGTCAGCGAAAGCAGCCAGCGTGCCCACCGTGTCCTCGATGGACAGGCCGGTCTGGTGGGCGAGCAGGCCGCCCATGCGCAGCGACATGGCCAGGCCGTGGACGTCCGCCGCGCTCTTGTTCGCGCCTGCCGCGAGCAGGTCGGCGATGTGGGTGACGTCCTTGCCCGCCAGGCCGAAGGTGTTCATGGCCTGTGCTGAGACGACGGCCGCCTCGGTCAGGTCGACCTGCCCAGACGCGGCCAACGCCAGAGCGCCCTTCAGGGCGCCGCCGGTGATGTTCGCGACCGAGACGCCGGCACGCGCCAGTTCCGCCTCGGCGTCAGCGGCTTGGGTGGCGGTGAAAGACGTCGTCCGGCCCGCCTCCAGTGCGGCCGCGCGCAGCTGCCCCATTTCCTGGCGGCTCGCCCCCGACACTGCCCTGACGTTCGACAGTGCCTTGTCGAACTTCGCCGCCGAAGCCGCGGCGACAGCAAACCCGGCCACCAGCGCGGTGCCGACGATCGCGCCAGCGTTGGCCATCTGTGACGTACTGCGGGCCGCCGTCCGCATCGAACGCGTGTAGTTGCTGACGTCCGCGACCAGGCGGACATTGACGGTGCGAGTCGCCACAGGTCACCCCCTGGTGCGCTCGATGTGGACGTGGAGCCCCTCAGAGGAACCGCCCTTGCCCTGGTAGGCGCGCACCGCCTTGGCGGATGCCGTGCACGCGTGACAGCGGATCAACTCGACCCTGTAGGCAAACTCGTTGTCCCGGTCGGTGGCCTCACCCCAGGGCTGTCGGCACTCCGGGCAGCAGTCGGCCTCGACCTCCAGCAGAGCCAGCGCCCAGGCCCGATCTTCCGGCAGCCACAGCGGCTCGCCCGCCCTGACGATGCGACCCATGAAGACGCTGCGGGGTACGCCCCACGCCCGGGCGGCTTCTACTTGTCGCCGCCAAGGCCCGCCAGGAGCGCGGAGGCGGCCAGCGAGAAAGGGGAGGCGCCGACGCCGTTGTGGACCTCCCAGGCGGCGTCGAACAGCTTTTTCTGCTCCCCCTGGTTGATGACCTCGAAGAGCTCGTCCGCCTGCTCCGGGGTCATCTGCGGGTCTACGCACGATGCGGCGATCAGCGCCTTGGGGAATGTGTGGTCGTCGAAGAGTTCGTTGTCTTTGTCCGACGGATGCGCGGCAAGCAGGTCGTGGTAGGCGCGGTCACCGATGTAGCGCAGCACGAACGGCTGCTCTGCGGCCCGGGCCGAGGCGCGGGCCTTCTGCAGTTCGACGGCGATCCTGCGACCCGGGTGCTCGTCAGCGATGCTCTCCGGCTGCCAGTCCTGCGACACCTTCGACAGCTCGTCCGTGAGTCGCTCGACTTCGCTGGCCAGGTCCCCCCGGATGCACACCTGGACGGTGCGCTCCCGGGGCTTCGCCTGCTGGAGGATGTCCTGGATGCTGGGCATCAGGCCACCGTCGCGGCCGTCGCGGGCGGGCCCGTGACCTTCATCGGGGACACGAACTTCATCACCTCATTGGCGGCCGGGCTGCTGTTCTGCGGCTCGCCGCAGGTGATCGGGTAGACCTCGCACTTCTGCGAGGACGCCCACGCCGTCCCGTAAGCCACGCCGCGGCGGACAACCAGGTAGCCGGACACGCCGTACTTCAGCGTCGTGTACGGCAGATCCTCACCGCCGGTGGTGCCGCGCTTGAACGTGACCTCGGCGTCGTAGCCGACACGGCCGACGGTCTTCGTGTCGAACGTCGACGCCAGCGAGGACGTGTCGACGTCCGCCGTTGACGGGTCGATCTTCAGGCCGTCCGGGGTGACACGGGTCGTGAAATCCTGGCCCGCGTTCAGCTCGGTCGTGGTCGGCGCGTTGATGTTCGAGATGGACGACGCCCAGACCACCTTGGTCATTCCGTCGCTGATCAGGTCAGACATGAACCCTCCTCAGGGCATGAAAAAAGCCCCGCGCGACGGGGCGGGCAGGACTGGAGCGTGCGTCAGATGGTGAGGCTGGCGACCGTGACGTTCGTCGTCGACGAGTAGGTGATCGACGCGCTCACGCCGTCAGCGGCGGACGCGAAGAGCTTGTTCGTGATCGGCCCGATCATCTTGTCGCCCGTCGTTGCAGGGACCGTGACAACGAGGTCGGCGGCCTGCTGCCCGTCGACCAGGGCCGTGCACGTGACCGTGACGGTCATGCTGGAACCGTTGGTGTTCTTGACGTGCAGGAAGCTGCGGTCACCACACGTAACGGTGGTAGACGCGGCGGCAGCTGAGTAGGTCGGGGTCAGGCCGCTTCGGGCAATGACCTGCTGGGCGAGAAGCGCCATTGGAATGTCTCCGATCAAGCAGGGATGGACATGATCCGGTACTGCACCGGCACGAACCACAGAGGCGGATTGACGTCGTCATCGCGCTGCACCGGAGGACCGCCGAGATCCTCCGGCCGCCACGAGGCGCGCCCCTGCACGGCAAGCTGCACCGAGAGCGCCTGCCGGACCTTGTCCGCGACCCACAGAGCCCGCTCCATCGAAGCGCCGACGCACGTCACCTGAAAGGTGGTCGTGAAGTCGGTCCGAGCGTCGGCCAAGGACTCACGGACGGCCTCTCCCGGGTCCGGGTAGAGAACACAGAACTTGTCCGGCGGCGACCACCCGGCCGACGTCGGTGTCCCGCCGAGATAGACGACGAGGCTGGCCGCCTCGAGCGCCGCCTGTACCGCGTCCACATGCGGCAGAATCTGCGGGGCTGCTGGCGTCGGCATCCGCTCACCACCAGGCCAGACCGCGCGTGGCCAGGATCTCCAGCTGCGCGGTGAATCGCGGCAGCTCCGACGCCAGGGCGCGCCCGCCGTCATTGTGCGGAGGGTTTTTCACCGATCCGTACTCCAGGAGGTTTCCCAGTGCGCCTTGCGGGCCCGCCTTGTTCGGGCCGATGGTGGCAGCAAAGATGTCCGGGCCGTAAGCGGCCAAGTCGAAGCCGACGGACCCGGGGTAGAGGCGGCCGTGCTTGCCGGCGGTCTGGCGGGCGTTGGCCCGCCAGTCCTTCTTGACGTTGACCGCGCCCCGCCTCACCACCGCGCGCGCGTCTCGCCGGATACGGGGGACGCTGCGCGCCAGGTGCCGCTCAAGACGGCGGACATCGCGCATGTCGAAGCGCACACTCATGATCGATCCTCCGTTCGGATCCGCCAGGCCGTCGTCTGGTCCGAGAACACGGCACCGGTCACCCACAGGACAAGCCCGCTCATGCGGGCGTCCGGTGACGAGACCACCTCGATGCGCATCCCGGGCAGCACCCGGGCCCCCTCTGGCAGCGGCGTCGCCCAGGGCAGTTGCACTTCGTACTCGCGGAGCACGATCTCCCGCTCCGCGGCCTCGGCTTCTTGGCCGGTCGACGCCGCGATGGCCTTCACCCTCGCCTTGCCGGCGTAGAGATCCGTCTGCGCGCCCGGCACCGTGGTGCCAGTCGTCCGGTCGAAGCCGTCTGCCGCCTGCGCGTACAGCCGGACCGTGTCTCTCATGCGGTCCTCGGCGGCTCTGCGGCCTGCGGCGAGCAGCGTGTCCAGGCTGCTCATCGCAGGCCTACCGTGCCGATGCGGCGCCGGTAGTCAGCGAGCATCTCCTTGTGCGTCGCCGACAAAGTCCCCGTTCCCAGAGTCTCCGAGGCGAAGGTGCGGCTGTAGTCGTCAATCGACTCCTGTCGGAGCATCGCCGGGTTGGCGAGCGTCGATGAAGCCAGGTCCAGGCATACAGCCCGCACGTCGTCCGGGATCTCCTCCCAGCCGTGGGTGTAGGTCACCTGCACCAGGCCGGGATCGGGGTAGCTGCTTGTGCCCGGCAGATGATGCCAGCCGCCCGTTCGCAGCAGCCGCTCCCCCGAAAGCACCCAGTCGACCAGGGTCACGCTATTGACCAGCACCTGGGACACCGAGACGACGGGGCGCTGCGGCAGGACCAGGGCGCAGGGGTCGACCACTCGCAGGGACACGACGTCGTCGGCGACGCGACTGATGGTCTGGCGCGTCCACCGACGGATCGCCGCAGACGCAGACGCCAGTGCGAGATCGGCCGCCGCGGCGTCGACTGGCGTCTGCATCTGCGCGGACAGCTCGGCCGCCGTAGCGAACGGGGGAAGAGCCACGGCGACCTCCCCCGTCAGCTCTGGCGCGCGGAGTCGTCGAGCTTCTGCCGGACCTCGCGGGCATGCTCCGGGTCGGTCTCCGGAGTCGGCTTGCCCTCCAGGACGCCGGCCACGGTGTAGTGCGAGTCAGGCGTGGGATCGACCTCGACGCCGAGGTACCCCTTGTCCTCGGCCTCGTCGACGGCCTTCTGCACTTCTTTCTGCGCCGCGTCCTGCGGCGGCTGGGACTTGCGCTCTGCCATGGGTCTGCTCCTCAGTTCCGGGTGACGGTGACCCGGACGAGGCCGCCCGGGTCGGTGATGCCGGTGCCGACGTGCAGGGACCGCCACAGCAGCGTGTCCCCCGCTGCGAGGACGAGGTTCGCGGGCGTGCCGGACAGGGTGATGGCCTTCTCGTCGCTCGCGGACGCATTGACGCCGGAGTCGAACTGGAGAGTGGCGACCGTCGTCGTGCCGGCCCCGCCCTGGCCCTTGTTGAAGAGGGTCACGGAACGAGTGTTCGTGTTGGCGCCGGTAATCGCGGCGGCCGGCACGAACTCGACCTTGGTGACGGTGCAGTCGAAGGGAGCCTGCGAAACGACGCTGTCCAGGTCGTTGCCGGCCGTGGCAACAGGAGCCACGTCCTGTTCCAGGACCCGCTGAAGGGGTGCGGTGTCCGCCATGATGATCTCCTTGTGGGCGAGTCGGGTTACGGCAGGTCGATGCGGGCGACCGGGTAGCGGTTGGCCTCGACCGACTGGTCGTTGTTGATGGTGTTCGCGACCTGCCAGCCGATCCGGAAGGTGAGGCGGATGGCGGTCATGTCCTGCTGGGCCAGGTTGTAGACGATCGCGCCCGTGTTGTCCTGGATGACGGCCTCGGTGAGGATCTTCATCGTGATGTCCTGGCGGACTCCTATGACGAACTGGCTCCAGTCCCCCATGAAGAGCGTCGGGCTGCCGGTGGTGGTGCCGAACAGGCCGCGCATCGGGTAGACGATGGGCATGCCGTCGATGGACGACAGGTTGCCCGCCACGCGGGTCTCGTCGAGCTTGCGGCCCTGGCTGTCGCGGGCCTTGCGCAGCTTCGACTTCACCGAGGTCGCGCCGACAAAGCCGGTGACCTCGTAGCCGTCGGCCTCGACCAGGCCGTAGGCGTTGTCGATGTCGCCGTAGAAGGCGCCGGCGGTTGCCGCAGAGTTGGCGGTGACGTTGTTGCCGGCGGCGGTCGCCGCAGAGGCGATGTTCGTCGGCCACGAGGACGGCGCATTGGTGCCGAAGAACACCGCGGCGTCGAGGGTGCGACCGAACGCCTCCGTCAGGAGGGGCATGGCCTCGTCCCAGACATTGGCGTCCACGTCGGCCAGGACGTTGTCCGGGACCGGCATGATCGCCGCGATCTCCTCGATGTTCAGGTACTTGTTCGTCCAGTTCACCTCAGTGGTCTGCTTCAGACCGGTGTCGCCGGACACGAAGTACGCGGTCGGAAGGGCCGACAGGACCGGGAACCGGACCTGCGCACGCCCCACCGGCACCCTGCGGAACAGGCTCAGGGTGGCGGACTGCTCGAGCGCCTTGCCGAGCATCTCCTTGGAGACCTCTTCGGGGATGAGCGCCGAAGCGTCCGTCCGTGAGGTCACGTTGGTGTAGGCCATGGTCCGGCCTCCTCATTCCTGGTCAGCCGGCCGGACCTCGCCCTGCCGGGGATGGATCAGCCGAGGCCCGCCTTGCTGCGGATCAGGGCGTTCATGTCGGTTGGTGCGCCCGCGGTCGTGCGCGCGCCACCGTCGAAGGAAGGCGCAGCGGGCTGCTCCTTGCCGAGGTGCGGCTTGCGCTTGAGCAGATCGGCGAGGGCCTTCTCGATGCCCTTGCTGTCGATGTCGCCCACGTCGTCGACGAAGTCGGCCAGGTCGAGGAAGGCGGCGGCATCCGACGGATCGGCGAACGTCGACGCGGCAAGGGCCCGGACTTCGGCCTTGGCCGCGCGCTGCGCCATTGCGGCGGCGCGCTGCTCGGCCGCAGTGGCCCGCTCGCTGGCCTTCTGGACCTCGGACTTGTCGCGGTCTTCGATCTCCTGCAGCCGAGCGGCCTGCGTTCGGCTCGCCCTTTCGGCGTCCTTCGCGCGCTGCTTCCACTCGGCGAGCGCCTTCTCGCCGGCGGGGCCGAGCGGGGCGTCGACGGCTGGGGTGGCGGGGCCGCCCGGTTCGGAGGGCTGTCCGCCCTCGGGTGCGGTGGATTCGGTTGCGGTTTCGGACATGCGGAACACTCCCGTTGCGGGATCAATGACCGGGCCTTGCGCGCGGTCAGGTCAGGTAGCCGAAGCGCCGCAGCATGGCGATCGCCTCGTCTCGACTCTCGGCGAGCTCGAAGATTTCCTCGGGCAGCAGGCGGGGGCTGGTGAGCCGATAGGAGCGGCCGATGTCGGCCGGCACGCGGCCCCGCGCGATGTCCCGGCTGCGTTCTTGCCGGTAGAAGAAGCCGCGCGTCGTGGCCCCTTCTCGGGTGGCTCGCACTCTGCGCCCGTATGTCGTGGTGGTGTACATGCCGCGGCGGGCGTTGACGACCTGGCTCATGTCGGCGCCCTCGCGGATCGCCCTCGCGCCGGCCGCGGTGAAGACGCGGTCCTGCTCGGCGCGAGAAAGCCTGCTGAAGTAGGCCTGCGGGTCGATGAACCCCTGAGGGCCGGTTCCCGGCCTGGTCGTGGGCGTGAAGCTGTCGCCGCCGACCCGACCGCGATGCTGGTTGCGGGCAATGAGGGTTGTGGGCAGGTGGATGCAGTCGCACTTCGGATGTCGCTGAAATCCGCTGTTCCAGCCGAACTCCTTGCCCGCCAGGATGATGCAGCGGCTGCATGCGGGCGGCTGCACCACCCGCACGTACCCCTGAATGGTGCGCTTGCCGGCCATCGAGGCGCCCACGGCTCCGCGGCCAGCCTGCGTGACCTCCGAACTGGACAGCGTCAACGCCTGCCTGAGTCCTCGCGTCAGGGCGTCCTCCGTGGCCATACCCCCCGCGATGCCCTGCTTGGTCGTGATCACCGACAGGTACAGCAGCGAGTCCAAAGCCCGCCCGTCCGCAGCCAGCCCGGCGAACGCCGAGGGTCGCACCCGTCCGGCACGAAGCGGATTTGCCCCCTCTGCGTCCACCACGGCGTCGACGTAGTCGTCTGCCATCGCCGCCGACCGCAGCTGCCCGGCCGTCACGGCCTGGACTATGCGCGGGCCGATCCGGGCATCCCACGATCCGCTCAGATCCGAGGCGTCCAGCAGGCTCCACAGCCGCTGGACCTGGTTGGCGGTCAGGCGGGCCACGCGCGCCTGCTTGCGGTAGTGCCGCAATGCGATCTGGCGACCGGTCAGCGCCATGCGTCACTCCCCGACGGGCCCAGGCGCCGCCTCGGTCGGCTTCGGCCCGTACTCCGCGGCGAGATCCCCGGCCATCGCCCGATCGAGGCTGTCCTCGTTGAGCTGACGCCAGCGTTCGATCTCCTGCGGAGTAGCGCCCCAGCGCTCCCACAGCACCTCGCGCGGAACGCCGAGCGTGCCCATCTTCACCAGCGCGTCCACGAGCTCGCCCTCGGTCCGCCACTCTGGGGATTTCCAGACGATGCGGGCCTGCGAGGAGGCGAACCCAGCAAGGCGCATCGTGCGCTCCAGCCCCTCTTCGAGGAAGCGGCGACGCTGATAAATCTTGTGGATGAGACCCGCCTCGGCCGCCTTCAGCGCCTCGGCGCTGAGGTTCACCATCGAGCCGAGCAGGTAGTGCGGCGGCGTCGACGTGATCGCGGCGATGTCGTGGACGTCAGCCTCTTTGGCCCTCAGGTAGCCGGTCAGATCAGCCGCGGCGAACTGGCCGAACTTGGCCCCCGCCTCCTCCGCGATCAGGATCTTGTTCACGGCGACGTCGAACGGCTCGATCTCCTGGCCGTTCTCGTCGACAGGGATCTCCAGGCCGGTCGCCCACTTCGCGGGGAACGCCGCTCCCTCCTGGGTCATCATCCGGTCGGCGATCGTCTTGTTGATGCGGTCCTGGATGCCGGTCACCGACCGCAGCTCGGAGGCGCCCGGCTTCAGCATGCGGGGCCTGTTCGCCAGCTCGCCGAACGGGACCTCGCCGAGGACGTTCTTGCCGCCCCACTCTTCACCAGCCACCTCGCGGCGCACCCAATTCGGCTTCTGGGTCCTCTCTCCGTACTTGGGTTCGGGCGCCTCGAACTTGTAGATCCGGTCGGGGAGGTACACGGTGCAGCACAGCTTGGCCGTCCAGTCGTCCACCCACAACTTCAGCGCCGCAGCCATCTCGCCGGGCTCCCCCGGCTTGCCCTCCGTGATGACCTGCGTCGGGTGTTCCGGGGTGATACGGAAGCCGCGCACCTTGTCCGGTGACACCAGCATGTAGGCGTTGCCGCGGATCGCGGCCTCCAGGAACGCCAGCGACGAGCCGCCGTCCAAGTTGTTGTCCTGCCACAGCGCCCACGCCGCCTGGTCCGCGTCCCCGTCGACGTCCGACTGGAAGCCGGCCACTTCCAGCCGCCCCACCAAGGCGTCGACGACGAGTTCCATGTAGTTCGCCCGCGACATCTTCAGCAATCGCCGGAAAGGGGCCCGGGCCTTTTCGTGCAGGTGCGGCAGCGGGTGCTCGCACTCGTAGTAGTCGTCGAAGACCTTCGTCTCCTCCGACCGCTTGCACAGTGCGTCGTACAAGCGGTCCCGCCACCACTCGGGGGACTGGGCTGGCGACTGAAGCATCCGGACCCCCATCTCGTCAGAATCCGCGCGCACGGCGCTTCTTGGTCCGGGCCTCGCCGGCGGCGATGGCGTCGCAGGCAGCTTCGTGGGCCAGGACCGAGACCACAGCGAGGTCGATCTTCTGGACGTGCGTCGCCTTACGCAGGACGTATCGCTTCGCCGGCCGTGCCGCCTTGCGGGTGTTCCGGATGTGGATGGACGTCGTCTCGCAGCCGTCATGACGGAAGGTCGTGTCCTTCTTCGTGACGTCCGTGAGCAGCTGCTCGCAGGCCGCATGCATCTGCGCGACGCGGTACGTCTGCCACTCCGTAACGCGCTTCTCGCCGTATCGGGCCTGCCAGGCCGCCATCTCGCTGGTCCAGTACGGCGGGTCACCGTACATGCGGACCACGTTGAAGCGGCCCATGAGCTCGTCCACCGCAGCGTCGACCTCCAGCCGCGGCACCTGCCCGCCCCACTCTTCCGGGTCCCAGATGCACTGCCTGCGGTCTGGGCCGTAGGTCGGGGTGAACTGGTAGCCGTCCAGGGTCTCGGCGCGAATACCGGTCCAGTCGTCGACGTCGGAGCCGTCGAAACCGAGCGCGAGGGCCGTACCGTCCGGCACGTCCTCCAGGGCGATGCGGGCGTCCCAGCGGTCCTGCTGCAGCCAGGTGCCCATACCGGCCGTGATCCGGTTGCCGTAGAAGCGCTCCGCCTCCGCCGGCTCCTTCTCCATCAACTCCGAGGCCTCGCCCTCGATGGAGTCGAGGTCGATATGGCGGCTGCCCTGATACACCGAGGCGTGGATCTTCCGTCGCTCGGGCTTCTTGGCGTAGTCCAGATCCTTGGGCGGCAGCCGGTGGTACCGGTAGACGTCCTTGACCTTGGTCTCTGCCGTCTTCTGGGCGACGGAGTTCTCTGTGGGGTCCCAGGCGTTCGTCTGCTCCAGCGAACGGCCCGACATGCCAGCCAGGCCGCGGCGCTGGGTTGTGGCGACCTTGGTCATGCCGTTTCCGTCGGTCCAGATCCCGGTCTCGTCCTGCGGTGCGAACGTGATCGGGTTGCCCAGCCTGGACTGAGCCGAGGACGTGACGACGTCGATGCGGCCGTCGTTCGGCAGGCGGATGAACTGCTCGCCCACCCGCATGACCTCGGCCAGCGGACCGTTACGGATCATCTCCTGGAGCGGTCTGTACGTGTTGTCAGTCTGGTCCTCAGAAGTCGCGGTGATTTGAATCAGCGGCTTGTTCCAGGGCCTGCCCATCGGCTCGCCCGGCTCATACTCGTACACCCAACCGCAGCCGCATCGGTGATCCGAACACCGGTACCTCTCTCCGCCGCTTGCCCACCCGGCAAACAGGACCGGTCCGACAGCCTCGGCGGCGACAATCGACGCCGCCCACGGGCCCTTGCCGGACTTCTGGGGAGCCACGGCCTGCGCCCGTCGATAGTGGAACGCGGTCGCCAGCTGGCCCGGCTCGGCCGTCGGCCTGATCCGATAGAAGTTCGCCGTGATGCGAAGCTGCCAGTCATACATCTCGAACGGCTGAGGCTCCGGGTCCAGTCCGCCCACCGACTGCAACTTGCAGTGCCGAGTGATCCAGTCGGGCACGACGAACAATGTCGGAAAGTCGAGCGGCCAGGTTCCGTCGTCAGCCGCTACCACCGGCCACCGCGTCTATGTCGATGTCGCTCTCGAAGACGGCCACCCGGATGCCGAGCTCCCCCCAGAGGACGTTCAATCCTCGCAGCGAATTCGGATCCCTCTCGCCCACGTTGCCGATCAGCAGAATGTCGCCCGGCTTGACCAAGACTGCACGCGTCTCCGCTGCCTTTCGTCGCCGGGCCATCAGGCGCCGCCTCCAGCCACCGCGCGCAAGCGGGCACGGGCCGAGGCCGGTGTCGCGTTCGGGCACGCGCTCGGGCCGGTCGCCATCTCGTCTCCCTCACTGGGCCGGTCGATGCGCCACCGGTTGCCACGCATCCCAGGCGTCGTCAGGCCAAGCGAGTCGGCCATCTGCCGGACCAGCGTCGACAAAACGACTGCCGATTCCGGCTTCTCTGCCTCTGCGAGACGACGGACGTACAGCGCCACTTCCAGTTCCTGGCCGTAGCGTTCCCACATCAGAGCCTGGGGCTTTGCCCACATCGTGGCCCATAGCACGGCTTCACGGACGCTTTCATCCTCGAACGGCCAGTCCGGCATTGCGCCTTCGCGGCCCTCGGCAGGCAGGATCGTCCACTCGCCGGCGTCTCGCTCGCGCCGCAGCGCGGTCGGGTCGGGGGCCGGCCCGGACCTGGTGCGTGCTCCACCCTTCGGCATATCGATCACTCCAACTGGCCGCGTTGCGCGGCGAAAGCGCCGTCACCTTGCGTGACGGCGGAGCATGATCACCTAGCCTCTGAACCCGGCAGACCTAGGAGCCACCTCCCCGGCGGTCCCCCGTGGATCTTGGATCAGGGGGTCCCCCCACCATGATCGTCACGCTCGGTGACAATCACCGTGAGGCGGCCGGCGCCGGCCAAGCGATCACCACTGGTACAGGGTGTCGCCGTCCTGGTGGCGATGCTGGTGATCCGAAGCGCCCGGCGCGCGGTCGGGGTCCTGCGCGTCTCGCTGGCAGCGCACGTGAGCGAGGGCCGGCAGGAAGTGCGGGGCACCACACTTCGGCACCGGGCTCTCGGCCCCCTCGACAGTCGCCGGCTCTACTGTGGCCTCCACTGCGTCGGCCTTGGGCTTCGCTGTGGTCATCGGTTCCATCCTCCTGGCTGCTCCCGTGCGGTGCTGCTGCTGTGGCATGGGCCGCACAGGCCGCGGCCGTGCCTCGGGTCGTCGGGGTCGAGGCCACGGTCGACGAGCTCGCGCCGGCTGAGCGGCCAGTGGTCGGCATGGACGCTCGGCTTGCCGCAGCGTTCACCGTGGCCGTGGCTCTCGTCGGCGCACACGCACCGCGGATCCCGGGCCAGGACTGCAGGACGGAAGCGCGTCTCGTGCTGCTTGCCGTAGCCGCGCTGCCTTGCGCTGCCGCGCCGCTGCTCTGCCTCACGCCGGTGCTCGGGGCAGCGGCCCTCGGTCGTGTACTCCGGGCATCCAGGCACGGTGCACACCCGGTAGCTTCCACGTCTGGCCATCGTGATCACCCTCCTGCCCGTAACGTGACGGTCTTGACTGCGAGGGGGATCGGATGACTGAGAGACGTCAGTACAGCCGTGGTGAGTGGATCAGTGCGGGCGTGTTCCTGCTGGTCATACTGGTGGCGTTCGCGTCCTGCTCATCGGTTGGGTCAGGTGGTAGCACCAATACGAACGATGGTGATCCCGGACCGGCGCGCGCGACAGGATCGAGGGCTGCTGACGGAGGCGGGCTTCCGGTCACGGCAGCACGGTTCTCGGAGTGGCCGTTCACAGTGGGTGCCGGCTTGCTGAAGTGTGAGGCTGGGGCTGTGACGTTCGAGCCTGCGGGAGGTCCGCGATACGCGGTGAACGGAACGGCGAAGGGTGCCGGGTATCCGGATATCTCCCCGATCTGGGCTGAGGACAAGGACCTGGGCTACGGACTGAAGGTCGATATCTCCGAGGTCCTCAACAAGGGCCTGTCGCTGTGCTGACTGCCGCTAGGTGATCCCGAGGTAGCCGGACATGCGGACGATGTTCTCGCTGCCTGGCGGGTCGAAGGACACGTAGACCCAGTAGTCGCCTGCGGTGAGAGTGAGGGCGCCACCGCCGGGGCCGACGAGGAGCAGGGCTTCTCCATCGCCCCAGGTGCCGGTGTGCCAGTCGCCCGGCTCCGGGTTGCTGCGGTTGGTTACGGGCAGGAGGGCCAGCTTGGGCGGCGTCCCGGTGATGTCGACCCCGACCGGGGCCGTGACTGGGACGTGCAGGTACTCGGTGCTGGAAGCAGGGATCAACATGGCGCTCTCACCTCCCAATTACCCAAGCTGGGCGCCTGCACGGCGCTTACCCCTGCGTGCGGCTGCCCCGCCACCCAAGGACCGTAAGGCGTGCCGACGGTGACGTCGACATCGTCATGGTTGGACAGGATCGTGCCGCTGGCCGTGAGCGTCACCAGGGCGGCCAGACCTGCACTACCGCCAAGCACTGTGACGCCTGTGGCGGTGAGCGCCGCTGCCGCATTCAGTGCGGCCCCTGCGGACGCGGGTTACCTGCCCTTGTGCGGTCAGGTCCGCTGTGGCCGTAGGCTCGCGTCGGCTGTGGTACTGCGGGTGCCGCTCGCGGAGACTGCAGTCCCGCCGTCCGCGACGGGGTGGCAGGGACGGCGGGACGATCAGGCGGCGCGGGCCTCGGCGGGCAGTTGCGGCGGCTTGCCGGGTTCGAGCAGCTCACCGGTGTACTCGTCACGGTGGGCCTTGTTCAGCTCGAAGACGTTGTAGCGCACGCTCTTGCCGCTGCCGTAGCGGCCGATGCGCCCTTCGCTCGCCCATCGCCAGATGGTGCCGACCGGGCGACCTGCGTAATAGGCGGCGTCGGCCGCGGAGACAAGCGCTGGAGGCATGGACACCTCCTCGGAAATGACGAAGGGCCACCCGTAGGTGGCCCCTGCGACAGAAGTTCTATGCGAGCACAGGATCGCTTCGCTCCGATCCCTTTGTCAACTACTTCACGCTTCCTGCTCGTTCAGCAAGGCCCGGCCGTCTGTGATCGTGAGCATGCCCTGGTCCGGGGTGCCGTGTTGGGCCCGCAGACTTCGGATGTGATCGATCAGCCGGGGCGAGGGGTGGAAGTACTCGTTTCGGGTCCCGCGGCGGTCTCGCCCGAATCGGGTCTCCTCGAACTGCTGGTGCCGCTGGTTCTCCAGGCTGTAGCTGCCCGGTTCGATGGCGAGCACCTCGTCGGGCATCAGACTGCGCATGCGGTTGACGAAGGCTCGAGTCGTGCCGATCTTGATGAGATTGCCGCGGCGAATGTAGTAGACGACTCCGTCAGGCTGATCTTCGAGGAGCTTCTGGAAGGCGACGCTGGCCGCGTTGGCGGCCCGATCGTCCTCCAGCTGCTGCTCCCGCTCTGCGCGCTGCTGCATGTTCCTCTCGTGCTGAAGCCGGCCGAGCTTGACCGCGATCTCTGCCGTCTCGGCCGTGACCGGCAC
Source organism: Streptomyces sp. NPDC058291 (assembly GCF_042880855.1). Taxonomy (NCBI): domain Bacteria; kingdom Bacillati; phylum Actinomycetota; class Actinomycetes; order Kitasatosporales; family Streptomycetaceae; genus Streptomyces; species Streptomyces sp. NPDC058291. The sequence goes on along the minus strand of NZ_JBHVYK010000060.1, from coordinate 6,502 downwards.
CCCGACGAGTTCGAGGTCGCGGAAGGCGTAGAGGATGGGGAGCTTGGCGGGATCGCCAGGGTCGAAGTACTTGAGGTACCTCGTCCATGGCCCTTGTACGGCGCGGTGCCGCTGCTCGTGCTGCGGTATCAGGGGTCGTCCGCCTGGCACGCCAGTCTCCTTCGGGTCGGTTCTGTTTGATGGTCTCAATCGCCACCGACAACGCGGCTCGCCCTGCTGCCGGTTGTCGGTGTGGCTCAGCGGTCGATGCGCCGGGTCACGATCGCTCCGCCGACGACGGCGATCAACAGGTATACGGCCAGCGCCATGAGCATGCCCGCGGTGCTGGGGTCTCCGGGGAGCAGGATCAGCACGAGGGCGATCACGCCCAGGATGAGCGGGGCGAGGATCGTGTACATCCAGTACAGGGAGTGGTAGCGCTCCATCGGGTTCTCCTACTGCCGGTTGTCGGTCTTGGCCCACACGCCGGTGGTGCGGCTGTGGGTGGTCTGGTGGGTGACGGGCCCGTTGTAGTGGTGGTGCACGTCGGGCGGCGCCGCGTCTTTGGCCCGCTTCAGTAGGCGTGCGATGGCGAGGGCGAGGAAGGCGGGCGCGCCGAACACCACGGCGACGACGGCCGGGTCGGCGTGGCCGGACGCCCACAGGATGGCGGTGGCGGATCCGCCGAGGGTGGCGGTGAGGACGCTGCCGGACAGCATGAGGGCGCTGACGTCGGTCGCCTGCTGACTCATCGGCGGCCGGCCCGGCTGCGGGACGGGCGGCGTGGTGCCGATGACGACCTTGGGGGCGGTGTCGCGGCGCTTGGCTTCCTCGATGACGTGGTCGACGGCGGCCTGCAGCACGGCGTCGGAGAGGTCGGGGGTCTGCCCGGCCGCGGGGGCGGCGGGCGGCTCGGGCAGCTGGTGCATGGTCGGGGGTCTCCTAGTCGATTTCGCCGGTGCCGGAGCACACGGTGCAGCGGACGGTCGTGGTGTCGTGCAAGTGGCTGTCGAGCTTGAAGCGGCCCTTGCCGTCGCAGGCGGGGCACGGGTTGATCGGTTCGGGGGTGTGGTCGGGGTCCAGCTGGTGGCCGCCGGCTTGGAGGTCCCAGGCGGCGGTGAGCGCTGCGGCCTTGGCTGCGGCGACCGCGTTCTTGGCGGGGCGCTTCACGGCGCGGATCGCGGCCCGCTTGCGGCGGCGCAGGGCGGGCTTGAGGAGCTTCTGCCAGTACACGCGCTTCACGGCTTGGCGAATGTCGTCGGCGGTGAGTTCGGGCTGGAGGGTCCCGGCGAGGACTGCGCCGCCGATCTCGACGGCGAACGTGTCCTCGTCCTCGGCGCGTTCGCGTCCGGTGCGGGCGGCCTGGATCTGCTTGAGGTCGCCGACGGTGAGAAGGGGGTGTTCCCAGCTGTGGTAGTTGGAGCAGGCTCCCCAGGCGGGGAAGGCGTCGAAGAGGCCGCGGCCGTCGAGGGTGAAGGCGGCGGTGGAGCACTCGGGGCAGGTGTGGGGGTGCCCGTTGATGGTCATGGACGCGATCTTCAACTCGATGGCCATTTCGGGATCTCCCTCTCATTCCGGGTCGTGACGCTGGTCGTGATGGGTCGTTACGGTGCAGGTCAGGGCCGTGATGGGGGTCGTGATGGGTCGTGACGCGGTCACCACCTCGGGGCTGCGAATCACGGCCCATAACGACTGGCGTCACGACCCTGACCTGCGGCGTCACGACCCCATCACGACCTCTCAGGCGGCTTCGGCGGCCGCTTCTCCGGTGATCTGCCTGATCGTGTCGAGGTGGTAGCCGCGGGCCCCGCCGGTGACCTGGACGGTCGACATGTCGATGTCCAGGTCTAGGGCGTCGACGGCCCGCTTCAGTTCGGCGGACACCTTCTGTGCGGCCGCGCGCCGCGCCTTGATCTCGTCGTTCCCGAAGAGGTCGAGCGCCCAGGCGTCGGCGTCGTGCGCGGCGAGGTACTCCCAGATCGTGAGCGTGGAGAGGAAGTTCGGGTCGTCGGCGGCGGCGAAAGCTCCCCGCACCATCATCACGATCTTCGGCAGGTCGGTGCGGAGCCGGTCGGCTTCGCTGGCGCCGAAGTGGTCGAGTCCGGCCGCAGCCAGCGACTCGGCGTCGACGGACGGTCGGCCGGCGGCCGCCCGCTCGCGGGCCCGGCGACCGCCTTCCTTCCCGTCGAGGAACAGGAACTTGTGCTTGAGCGGCTCCCGGGATCCGGCACCGCGGATGTAGGCCTGCGAGGCGTCGCGCAGGTCGTCGCCCTCGGCGTCGCCTTCGGCGGGGTCGAGCCGGTCGGGCCGCCAACCCTCGGAGATCGCTCCCGCGCCGAACACCTGGATGACGTCCTGGTGCCTGCACGGACCGACGATCCGCAGCGCGATGGAGTCGGCAATGGCCTTGCCGATGGAGTCCTTCGTCGCCTCCTGCGCGGCCAGGACCAGCTGCACGCGGGACTTGCGGCCGACCTGGAGGATCTTCACGGCGAGCTCTTTAGCGCGGTCGGACAGCTGCGGATACTCGTCGATGAAGAGGACGATCGCCGGCCGCTCCGGACTGGGCTCCCAGTTCTCCTTCATGCCGAGCTTCGTGAACAGGCCCGGTCGCCCCTTGGCGATCTTCAGGGCCTGTTCCAGAATGGCCTCGATCTGCCCCATGGCGTCGATGCCGACCTCCCGCACGCCGAGCGCCTCGGCAAGCGGGGCGAGACCGTTGCCGCCGGGGTCGAGGTCGCCGACGAGGACATCGGAGCAGGCGGTCTGCGTGTCGGCGAGGGTCCGCATAATCACGGACTTGCCGCCTCCGGACGAGGCGATGACGATGACGTGCACGCCAAGCAGGGACACGTCGAAGGTCTGCCCGTCCATCCGGTAGGCGATGGTCTGCTTGTCCCGCATCCGGTAGCCGTTCGCCTTCCGCTCCGGCGCGCCCGGCATGTTCGCGAACGGGTCGGACTGCACGAGCCGCAGCACCACCCGCCCGCGCGACTTGCGGACCGGCTGGCACAGCAGCCCGTTCTCCGGCAGGTCGAGCGGCGTCTCCAGGTCGGGCGCCTTCGTGACGATGTCGGCGGGCTTCCCCTTCGCCAGGTGCACGGTGACCTCCCACCCCCAGGCATGTCTGCGGTCGGCCTCCACCGACTTGACCGCGATGCCCTCCGAGGCGAGCGCGCGGCGGACGGCTTCGGCGGCTTCGGTGCGGTTGCGGGCGTCAGCGATCGGGAAGGGGTCGCCGTCGGCGGGCAGGTTGTCGATCCGTCCGGGGTCCACGCCCACGGGCCGGCCTCGCCACACGCCGACGGTGACGGCGGCCATCGCGTACAGGGCGCTCACCCACACGCCGAGCCCGGCGAAGCTGTAGGCACCGGCGGCCGCGATGGGGGCGGCGGCGATACCGCGGGTGATGAGGTAGCGCTTGCGGCGCTCCTTGAGCTGCTGGGTGCGCCGCTGGATGACGGCCTCGGCGCCTGCCTCCTTGCCCATGTCACCGTTGGCGGCCTTCATCTGCGCACGGGCGGTGCGGATCATCTGCGGGTAGTCGCCGACCATCTTGTCGTGCTCGATGCGGGCGATGTGCCACCAGCCGCGGGCCGACCATCCGATCCAGACGACCGTCGGGTGGTGGCCGACCGCGCGGGCGGTACGGCGGGCGAGCGTGGCCTTGGAGTGGATCCAGGCGGGCAGTTGCCGCTGGGGGGTGGCGGGCCGCTTGTCGACGGCCGCGTCCATGGGCGCGGTCGCGGTCGGCTGGACGGGCACCGACACGGTCTGCTCGGTACGGAGCGGGGTGGCCATGGCGGGTCCTCAGTCCTTCTTCTCGGTGGTGCGCTCAAGGCGCGCCTGGGTGCGGGCGATGGGGCTGGGCGGCTGACTGTCGCCGGACGTGCGACGGGGCGGAGTGCCGCCGTTGTTGCGGCGCCCGTCGGGGGCATCCGGGTCGCGCGGGGCGCGCGCGGGTCGATGGGAATCGACCAGCGAGAACGATCCCTCTATGGGCATCTCGGTGGCGGTCTTCACGCGGGCCTGCTGGGCGCGGGAGGCGGCCTCCATCTCCAGCGTGATCCCGACGGTCTTGCAGCCCGTCACCCGGTGCCAGGCTTCGGCCCAGATCTGCTCGGTGACGTACTGCGAGCCGCGGGCGGAGCGGAGCGCTTCGGCGACGGCCCACACCTCGGGGTGGTGCTGCTTGCGGTCGGCGTCGCGGCGCTGCTGCTCCTCCTCGGCCGCCCTATCGCGGGCCGCCTTCTCCGCTGCGGCCCTCGCGTCGGCGGCCTGCTTCTCGGTGCGCGCCTTCTCCCGGGCTGCGTCCGCCTCGGCCTTGGCGCGGCTGGCCGCCCGGCGCTCGCGGGCGGACGGGATCCCGTCGACCTTCTGGGCGATGCCGTGCTCGTAGGCCATGAGGACGATCGGTCCGCCGAGGGAGGCGATGGCGCCGATGAGTCCGGCGTTGAGGCCGATCGCCCTGTCGGTGACGCCGCCGTACAGGTTGATGCCGGCGGCGATCGCTGCGCCGGTCATGATGCCGATGCGGTAGGGGCGGACGTCGCGCCGGTGGGCGACTGCCCAGGCGGCGCCGAACGCGAGGACGAGGGCGAAGCCTTCGAGCAGTGCCGGTGCGGCGATGAGGAACTTTCGGTGCGGGTCCCAGAAGTGCATGAACTGCACCGGCGCGGCGATGATCAGGCCGACGGCATAGATGCCGCGGGCACCCCACTTCCACCAGCGCTCCGCGCGCTGCTGTTCGGCGGCGCGAGCCGCTTCGTCGGCGGCCTGGTCCTCGGCGGCCTGCTCGGCCTTCTCGCGTTCGGCGTGGGCCTTGGCAGCCTCGGCTTCCTTCTTCGCGAGGTGCGCGACGTGGTCGGCGCGCTCCTTCTCCAGGCGCATCGCAGCCCGCTCGTTGGCGATCCGCTGCTTCTCCGCCTCCTCGGCGGCCCGGATCTTCTCGGCTTCGGCCTTGGCCTGCGCGGCGACGAGCAGGGCCTCGCGCTCGGCTTCGGCGCGGGTTCGGATCGCCTCCGCCTCGGCGTGTGCGACCGGGTCGTACTCGAACCGGGGCTCCGCGGGCAGCGGCGTGCCGTTGACCCTCTCGACGGAGGTGGCGGTCACGGTGATCGGTGTCCTTTCGGAAGCGCTGGCGGGGGTGGGGGGTTACCAGGAGTGCCGGTCGAAGCGCGACCGGGCGCGAGGTGCCCTCGTGCGAGCGATCACAAAGGGCGTCAGGACGGCGATGATCACGCTGATGACGACGGCGATGAAGCTGATCGTGTACTCGAAGGTGCTCATGACTGTTCGGTGTCCTCTCGGTCTAGCTGGCGGTGACGTGGGCGCGTCGGTACATGCGGGTGTCGATGCCTTGGCGGCTGCCGTCCGGGGTGGTGGTGCGGCCGCTCCAGTGGTGGTCGCCGGGGGCGCTGGCCTGGAAGCCGCGGTCGTTTCCGGGGCCGCGGTGGTCGTCGGGGCGGCCGGAGCCGCCGGTCTGCTCGTTGCGCCAGGTGGCCATCAGGCGGCCCTCGCGGGGGCGGGCCGGTGCTTGAGCCAGGCGATGGCCGCGAGCAGGAGCAGCGCGGGGCCGGGGATCACGGCGATGACGGTGGCGGCACCGGCAGCAGCGAGCGCGATGGGGGTCGCCGCGGCCGGCCACACGCCGATCACGACGAGGGCGACGGCCAGCAGCGGCCAACGAAGCTTGCGGATCATGGCGACCTCTTCGGGGGTCGAGACGGGACGGTGGGGTGGTGCTGCGCCAGTTCTCCACGGGCCCCGTTCGAGACGGGGCCCGCAGGCAGCCGGTCAGCGTCGGTTGCTGTAGAGGCGGCTGGCCGGGTCAACGGGTGGGTGGACGCGGTAGCCGTCTCGGGTCAGTGGCGGAAGCCGGGCTTGTAGTGCTCGCGGATGTGGCGGGCTTCTTCGGCGTCGGCCTTCTGGTCGGCGGCCTGCGCCTGAGGCGAGTCGGCGCCGTGCGTCTGGCAGGCCTTGACGTATGCCTCGTGTGCGTCGTCCACGCGGTCGATCGACTTACCCCAGCTCATGATCGGTTCCTCTCGATAGGTGGCGGAACGCTGAGCGGTTCCCCTCACCGCCCGTGCGAGACGGGCGGATCGGGCAGCCGGTCAGCTGGCGGGGGCGCAGTCCAGGCAGTTCGGGTCGTTGCAGAGGTCGATGCGGCCGCAGCCGAGCGCCTCCGATACCCGGTTCGCGGCACGGCCGCCGCGCTCGCCGGCCACGGTCAGGCCGGCCTGCTGAAGCCGGCGGGCCACGACCTCGCGGCCAGCCGGCGCCTCGGGGTTGCTCTTACGTCCGAACATGGGGCGTCCTCTCGGGTTGGTGGTGGAAACGCTGGCGCGGTTCCCCTCACCACAGGTGCGGGACCTGCGGATCGGGCAGCCGGCCTGTCACCACCAGCTGGTCTTGCGGCGGTCGGGGCAGCCGCGGCGCGCGTCAGCCCTCGGGCTCGGTGAGGATGAGCCGGTCAATTGCCTGCTCGATCTCGGCGATCTTGTCGAGGAGGGCGGGGTTT